>NZ_JAZHFR010000002.1:0-114140 GCF_036541385.1 Comamonas sp. GCA5
GCCGGCGCGCCGAGACCACCGGACGGCCCGGTGGGCGCCGCGCTGTCGTGCCCGCCGACGCCTGGCTGCCCGCCGGTGCCATGTCACCCCACTGGATGTCTTCACGCGCAATCGCGCGCCACTGGCCCGGGGTCAGCGCCTCCAGCTGCAGGTTGGCAATGCTGCGCCGGATCAGGCGCAAGGTCGGGTGGCCGATGGCCGCCGTCATCTTGCGCACCTGGCGGTTCTTGCCCTCGACCACGGTGATTTCCAGCCACACGTCCTGCACGCTCTTGCGCACCCGCACCGGCGGATCGCGCGGCGCCACCTGCGGCTGGGGCTGCAGCAGCTGGGCCTGGCACGGCAAGGTGGTGTAGTCCTCGATGCGCAGGCCGTCGCGCAGGCGCTGCAGCGCGGCCTCGTCGGGCACGCGCTCGACCAGTACCCAATAGGTCTTGGGCTTCTGGTAGCGCGGGTGGAGCAATTGCTCGATCAACGGGCCGTCGTCGGTCAGCAGCAGCAGGCCCTCGGAATCCTTGTCCAGCCGCCCGGCCGGGTACACCCCGGGCGGCAGGTCGAACTCCGCCAGCGACCGCGCCCCATCCTCGGGGGTGAACTGGGACAGGACGCCATACGGCTTGTGGAAGAGGATGTACTGGGGCATGCCGGATCGATAGTGCGCAAAGGCCGTGATTGTCGGCCCAAAACAAAGCCCCGGCATGCCAGGCATGCGGGGCTGTAATCCTCAGGGGGAAGCAGGTTCTCAGCGGCGCTGGGCGCCCTTGCACAGCAGCGCCAACAGCACCAGCGCAAAGCCGACAAACCACAGGAAGGACCAGTTGGCGATGGTGCCGCCCAGGAAGGTCCAGTCCACGGCCGTGCAGTCGCCCGAGCCGCGGAAGATCATGGGAATGGCGCGGCTGATGGGGTAGTTCTCGATCATGCCGTACAGGTCACGGCCGCAGCTGGCGAACTCGGGCGGGTTCCACTGCAGCCAGCTCTGGCGGGCGGCCACGAAGGCACCCAAGCCGGCGGCCACCGCGGCCAGCAGGCTCCAGGTCTTCCACCAGGCACTGCGCCGGCCCAGGCTGGCCAGGCCGGTACACAGGGCCACCAGCACCAGGGCGTAGCGCTGCACGATGCACATGGGGCAAGGCTCCAGGCCCTGCACATGCTGCAGGTACATGCCAAAGGCCAGCAAGGCCACGCAGGCGGCGGCAATCAGCGCCAGGCTGCGGCGGGGGGCGGAAGTGATCCAGTTCAAAACCAGCATGTTGTTCTCATTTCAGGGGACGGCACCAGCGCCCCCTGCCCCATGCAGGTGGCGGACTCAGATACCGGCTGCTTCGTCCAAGAATACCTTGGCGCGCCGTGGTGTGACCACCAAGGTCTCCCCCTCGCGCAGTGCCATCTCGTGGAACTGCTGGGCAGGGATTTGCGCCTCGATCAAACGCTCGGAACCCGCATTGTCTGCGGATTGGGTGTCGTCCGCGGGAATAAGTTCCAGGCGCGCGATCGGACCCACCACGATGGCGCGGCTGAGCTGCACCACCATGCCGGTCTGGCGGCCGTTGCCGTCGGTGTTCTGGCCGGGGGAATAGCGCTCCACCTCCAGCTCGTGCGGGCGCACATAGGCGAAGGCGTTGCGGTCCACGGCCCCGGCGGCATCGCTGCTGGCCAGCTGCGTGCCATCGTCCAGCACCACGTGTCCATCCTGGGCGCGGCCCTTGAACAGGTTCACATCGCCCAGGAAGCCGTACACAAACGGGCTGGCCGGGTTGTTCCAGACTTCCTGCGGCGTGCCTTCCTGCTCGATCTTGCCCTGGTTGATGACCACCACGCGGTCGGCCACTTCCAGCGCTTCCTCCTGGTCGTGCGTCACGAAGATGGAGGTCACATGCAGCTCATCGTGCAGGTGGCGCAGCCAGCGGCGCAGCTCCTTGCGCACCTTGGCATCCAACGCACCGAAGGGCTCGTCCAGCAGCAGCACCTTGGGCTCCACCGCCAGAGCGCGCGCCAGGGCAATACGCTGGCGCTGCCCCCCCGACAGCTGCGAGGGGAAGCGGTCGGCGATCCAGTCCAGCTGCACCAGCTTGAGCAGGCTCATCACCTTCTCCTTGATCTGGGCTTCGCTGGGGCGCTCGCGGCGGGGCTTGACGCGCAGGCCGAAGGCCACGTTCTCGAACACGGTCATGTGGCGGAACAGCGCGTAGTGCTGGAACACGAAGCCCACGTTGCGCTCGCGCACGTGCACGTCGGTGGTGTCTTCGCCGCTGAAGTGGATGCTGCCGACGTCGGGCGTTTCCAGCCCGGCGATGATGCGCAGCAGCGTGGTCTTGCCGCAGCCCGAGGGGCCCAGCAAGGCAATCAGTTCCCCGGACTGGATGTCCAGGCTCACATCGCGCAGGGCCTGGAAGTCGCCGAACTGCTTGCTGACATTGCGGATTTCAATGCTCATGGTCTTGATCTTTCATGCGCGCCGCGCTTCAGGCGGCGGAGCGTGGCGTGGGTTGCTCGGGCGGCAGGCTGGCCGCGTCCTTGAGCTGTTGTTCATGCTTCCATTCGGCCATGGTCTTGATGACCAGGGTCACCAGCGCCAGCAGGGCCAGCAGGGAGGCCGCTGCAAACGCCGCCACGGATTGGTATTCGTTGTAGAGGATCTCCACGTGCAGCGGGATGGTGTTGGTCTGGCCGCGGATGTGGCCCGAGACCACCGACACCGCACCGAACTCGCCCATGGCGCGGGCGTTACACAGGATCACGCCGTACAGCAGGCCCCACTTGATGTTGGGCAGCGTCACCTTCCAGAAGGTCTGCCAGCCGCTGGCCCCCAGCACGATGGCAGCCTGCTCCTCGTCATTGCCCTGGGCCTGCATCAGCGGGATCAGCTCGCGGGCGATAAAGGGGAAGGTCACGAACACGGTGGCCAGCACGATGCCGGGCACGGCGAAGATGATCTTGATGTCGTGCGCCGCCAGCCAGGGGCCGAACCAGCCATGCGCGCCGAACACCAGCACATACATCAGGCCCGCCACCACGGGCGAGATGGAGAACGGCAGGTCGATCAGCGTGATCAGGAAGGCCTTGCCACGGAAGTTGTACTTGGCGATGCACCAGGCGGCCGCCACGCCGAACACCAGGTTCAGCGGCACGGCAATCACCGCAGTGATCAGCGTCAGCTTGATGGCGGCCCAGGCGTCGGGTTCGTTCAAGCCCTCCAGGTAGGCCCCAAAGCCCTTGCGCAGCGCCTCGGTGAACACGGCCGCCAGCGGCAGCACCAGGAACAGGGCGATGAAGGACAGCGCCACCCCGGTCAGCACCCAGCGCACCCAGCGCGGCTCGGTGGTGGACAGCTTTTCAGGCTTGCTGCCCTTGCGCGGGGCCGTCAGGTGGTAGGCCACCACGGCCAGCACCAGCACGGCCAGCAGCAGCTTCAACAGGAAATAGTGTTGTTCGTTCATGCGGGGGCTCCTGCATGGCGGCGCTGCCACGCCTGCAAGGCGTTGATGACCAGCAGCAGCACAAAGGAGATCACCAGCATCACCACCGCCACGGCCGTGGCGCCGGCGTAGTCATACTGCTCCAGCTTGCCGATGATGATCAGCGGTGTAATTTCGGAAATCATGGGCATGTTGCCGGCGATGAAGATGACCGAGCCGTACTCGCCCACCGCGCGCGCAAAGGCCATGGCAAAGCCAGTCAGCAAGGCCGGTGTGATGGCCGGCAGGATCACCTTGTAGAAGATCTGCCAGCGGGTGGCGCCCAGGCTGGTGGCGGCCTCTTCCAGCTCTTTCTCGGTGTCTTCCAGCACGGGCTGGACGGTGCGCACCACGAACGGCAGGCCGATGAAGATCAAGGCGATGACGATGCCGTTGGGGTTGAAGGCCAGCTGGACGCCCAGCGGCTCCAGGTACTGGCCCACCCAGCCGTTGCCGGCCAGCAAGGCCGTCAGCGAGATGCCGGCCACAGCCGTGGGCAGGGCAAACGGCAGATCGACCAGGGCATCGACGATTTTCTTGCCGGGGAACTGGTAGCGCACCAGCACCCAGGCGATCAGCAGGCCGAACACCAGGTTCACCAGCGCGGCGGCGAAGGAGGCGCCAAAGGTCAGCTTGTAGGAGGCGACCACCCGCGGTGCGGCCACGGCCTCCCAGAACTGGGCCCAGGACAGGTCAAAGGTTCTGAGCAGCAAGGCCGACAAGGGGACCAGCACGATCACGCTCAGATAAAACAGGGTGTAGCCCAGCGTCAGCCCGAAACCGGGCAGGACGCGGCCCGCGCCACGGCCCCGGCGTGGCCCTGAGGGCTGACCGGAGGCTGTGGCGCTGGGCGTGGGGCTGGCAGGGGATACGACGGACATTGTTGGTTTTTCCCAGTCGGCCAGAAATCGTTGTTGTTATGAAAAGGGACGCTGTCGCCAGCGTCCCGTGCACAGCCCGGGCTTACTTGCCGGGGGTGTAGATCTCGTCGAACTTGCCGCCGTCGTTGAAGTGCACCTTCTGCGCTTCGCCCAGCGAGCCGAAGTACTTGGCGACTGTGAACTGCTTCAGGGGCTTGAACACGTCGGCATGCTTTTTCAGCACGGCTTCCGAACGGGGGCGCAGGGCGTGGTTGGCGGCGATTTCCTGGGCTTCGTCCGAGTACAGGTAGTCCAGGTAGGCCTTGGCCAGCGCGCTGCTGCCCTTCTTCTCGGCCGTGCGCTGCACGATGGCGATGGGGTTCTCGGCGACGATGGAGCTGGAGGGGTAGACCGCCTGCACCTTGCCCTTGCCGAACTCGCGGTCCACGGAGATCACCTCGGATTCAAAGGTGATCAGCACGTCGCCGATGTTGCGCTGCAGGAAGATGGCCGTGGCATCGCGCCCGCCCTTGCCCAGCACGGGCACGTTCTTGTACAGCTGCTTCACGAATTCCTGGGCCTGGGCGTCGGTCCCGCCGGCTTCACGCACCGAGCCCCAGGCCGCCAGGTAGGCGTAGCGGCCGTTGCCACCAGTCTTGGGATTGACCACCACCACCTTCACGTCGGGGCGGGTCAGGTCCTTCCAGTCCTTGATGTTCTTGGGGTTGCCGTTGCGCACCAGGAACAGCATGGTCGAGGTGGTGGGCGAAGCGTCATGGGGGAACTGCTTGGCCCAGTCCTTGGCCACCACGCCGTTGTTGGCCAGGAACTCGATGTCGGTGGTGGTGTTGAAGGTCACCACATCAGCGGGCAGGCCGTCGTTGACCGCACGCGCCTGGGCGCTGGAGCCGCCGTGCGCCTGGTCAATCTTCACATCCTGGCCGGTGGTCTTTTTGTAGTGCGCAATGAAGGCCTGGTTGTAGTCCTTGTAGAACTCGCGGGCCACGTCGTAGGAGACGTTGAGCAACTGGCTCTGCGCGGAGGCCATGCCGGTGGCGGCCAGCGCAATCGTTGCCAGGAAAGTCTTGAGCTTCAAAGAGGTCATGGTGCGGTCGCCTTACTCACGCGGAGTCTGTTGCAAGAGATGCAGCGGATTGTGAAGAACAATCTTTAAAACTCAAAAGAATATATTTTTTAAATTAATCCAAAATAAGAATAAAGAAAAAGTGAGCTATCTGTGCATACTCAGCAAGCGAAAGACCACGATTTGATGCAAATTCAGGCCGCCACCGTGCGCGGCTGGGCCCCCCAGGCCATGTCCTGCACCAGGGATTGCAGCAGCGCCCGGCCCAGCGGCCATTCGCCGTGCCCGGACTCGGTGTTGATGTGGCCGGCGTTCTGCAGGCGCACGAACTCGCTGCCCCAGGCGCGGGCATAGGCACCGGCCAGGCGCACGGGGCAATAGGGATCGTTGCTGCTGGCCACCAGGATGCTGCGGTACGGCAGCGCCTGGTAGGGCACGGGGGCAAAGTCCGCCAGGTGGGCCCGGCGCTCGGGATCGGCCGGCGCCACCAGCAAGGCGCTTTGGATGCGCGCGGCCGCCTCCGGGCCGACGTGGCTGGTGGTGATGCAGCCCAGGCTGTGGGCCACGATGATGACCGGCTCGGGCCGCGACAGGATCAGCGCCTCCAGCGCGTGGACCCAGTAGGCGCGCTTGGGGGTGAGCCAGTCGTCCTGCTCGACCCGCTCGGCCTGCGGAAGGCTGTGGGCCCACAGGCTCTGCCAGTGGTCGGGGCCGGAATTGCGCCACCCCGGAACGATGACGATGCGCGGTTCTGTGTGTGCCATGGCTGGCCCTCCTTTGAGGCCGCCGATTGTCTGCGCCCATGCCGCCAAACCCAACGAATGATTGGTTGTTTTCTTATGTGCATAAGCTTGTGCGCCGGCAGCCCTGCTGGGGCGTCCAGGCCGCCTCAGGCCCTGGGGGCGGGCACCCGGACCGGGCTGCACGCGACCGGTGGCCCACACGCATAGCCACGCCTGGGGTTGGGAGCTCTTGCCTAGAACTGATTTATGCAAGAGCGCCCCTATCGGGCCTCGCAACAACTCACAGCGCCCGCAAAGCTTCTGCCTCGCGGGCCAGCGCGGTGATGCGGCTCCAGTCGCCCTGTTCCATCGCCTCCACCGGCACCAGCCAGGAGCCACCGACGCAGACCACGTTCTTCAACGCCAGGAACTCGGCTGCGTTGCCGGGAGAAATCCCGCCCGTGGGGCAAAAACGCACATCGCCAAACGGCCCCTGCCAAGCTTTGAGCATGGCCGAGCCACCGGCCTGCACGGCGGGGAAGAATTTCAGCTCGTTGAAGCCGTCGGCCTGGGCGGCCATGATCTCGCCGCTGGTGGCCACGCCGGGCAGCAGCGGCAATTGCAGGTCCTGGCAGGCTCGGCCCAGCGCACTGGTGTAGCCCGGACTCACCGCAAAACGCGCACCCGCATTCGCACAGGCCTGCGCATCGCCGGCGCTGCGCACGGTGCCGGCGCCGACAATGGCTTCGGGCACGGCGCGCGCGATGGCCTCGATGCTGGCCAGCCCCTGGGGCGTGCGCAATGTAACTTCCAGCACACGCACCCCGCCCGCGACCAGGGCCTGGGCCATGGGCACGGCATGCGCGACGTTGTTCAGGACGATGACCGGGATGACCGGCGCGTCCTGCATGATCTCGAGGGCGGTCAGTCGTTGTTGATCCATGTGCAGGCTCCCTCTTCTGCGCTGAGCGCGTGGCGCCGGAATCCGGCAAACAGTTCGCGGCCGAAACCTCGGCCATTGGCGTGGCGCAGCGCCTGGGGCATGGTGGCCACGGGGCGTTGCAGCCATTCGTCTTGGCTGACCAGTACGGCCAGCGTGCCGGCCACGGCGTCCAGGCGCACGCTATCGCCGTCGCGCAGGCGCGCCAGCGGCCCGCCCACGCAGGCCTCGGGCGAAACGTGGATGGCGGCGGGCACCTTGCCTGAGGCGCCGCTCATGCGGCCATCGGTCACCAGGGCCACCTTGTAGCCCTTGCCCTGCAGCACGGCCAGCGGCGGCGTGAGCTTGTGCAACTCGGGCATGCCGTTGGCGCGCGGACCTTGCCAGCGCACGACGCAGACCACGTCGCGGTCCAGTTCGCCGGCCTTGAAGGCCTGCTGCAGCGCTTCCTGCGAATCGAACACGCGCGCGGGCGCCTCGATGATGTGGCGGTCCTCGGGTACGGCGCTGACCTTGATCACGCTGCGCCCCAGGTTGCCGGACAGCAGCTTGAGCCCGCCCGTGGCGCTGAAAGGCTGGTCGGCGGGGCGCAGCACGGACAAGTCGCCCGAGGTGCCGACCTCATGCCATGCCAGCTGGCCGGCCTGCACGGCGGGGATGCAGGCGAATTCCTGCAGGCCCTGCTCGCGCACGGTCAGCACGTCGCCATGCATGAGCCCGGCCTTGAGCAGCTGGCCGATGACGTAGCCCGGGCCGCCTGCGGACTGGAACTGGTTCACGTCGGCGCTGCCGTTGGGATAGACGCGGGCCAGCAGCGGCACCACGCCCGAGAGTTCGGAAAAATCGTTCCAGTCGATGCGGATGCCCGCCGCGCGCGCCACGGCCACCCAGTGGATCAGGTGGTTGGTGGAGCCGCCCGTGGCCAGCAAGGCCACCATGGCGTTGACGATGCAGCGCTCGTCCACCACATGGCCTATCGGCGCGAAGCGCCGGCTTTTCGTGATGTCCAGCACCGTGCGCATGGCTTCGCGGGTGAGCAGCTCGCGCTCGCCATCAGCCGGGTTGATGAAGGCCGTGCCCGGCACGTGCAGGCCCATCGCTTCCAGCAGCATCTGGTTGCTGTTGGCTGTGCCGTAGAAGGTGCAGGTGCCCTCGCCGTGGTAGGCGGCCGTTTCGGCGGCCAGCAGTTCCTTGCGGCCCACCAGCCCCTGGGCGGCCTGTTCGCGCACCTTGGCCTTGTCGCTGTTGGACAGCCCCGAGGTCATGGGCCCGGCCGGCACGAAGACCGTGGGCAGGTGGCCGAAATGCAGGGCGCCGATCAAGAGCCCCGGCACGATCTTGTCGCAGATGCCCAGCATCAGCGCCGCATCGAACACATCGTGCGACAGCGCGATGGCCGTGCCCATGGCGATGGCATCGCGGCTGAACAAGCTCAGCTCCATCCCCGGCGCACCCTGGGTCACACCGTCGCACATGGCGGGCACGCCGCCCGCCACCTGGGCCGTGGCACCCAGTCTGCGGGCCTCGTCCTTGAGGACCTCCGGATAATGTGCCAGCGGCGCATGGGCCGACAGCACGTCGTTGTAGGCCGTGACGATGGCGACGTTGGGCGCCTTTTCCTCCACGATGCGGATGCGGTCACGACCGGGAATGCCGGCAAAGGCATGGGCCACATTGGCACAGCCCATGGATTGGGCGCCTGGCGGCCTGGCGGCCATGGCGTCCACCTGTTCAAGGTAGGCGGCGCGCGACGCGGCGCTGCGCGCACGGATGCGGCGCGTGACCTGGTCGACGATGGGGTGGATAGTGCTCATGCGTGGTTCCTGCGATGCGCTCGGTGGCGCCTCTTCTCTGGTTCATGGGGCGTCCGGGACACGGCCCCCTGCCGTGTCCCGGACCACCCGGTGCGCCTTACTTGGCGGCGCGTGCCTGCTTGACGGCAGCCTGCACCTCGTCCCAGGTGCCTTGGCCCACGGTCTTGGCGATACCGGTGTTCACCGCCGTGAGCTTGTCGCGCATGCGGCCGGCTTCAGCGGCAGGCAGTTCGTTGACCTGCATGCCCTTGGCCTTGATGTCCGCCAGGGCCTTGGCCGCCTCCTCGCGGGTGTCCTTGCGCTCGAACTCGCGGCTCTTGATGGCCGCGTCCTGCAGCACCTTCTTTTCGGCGGCGCTCAGGGTGTCCCACCACTTCTTGCTGACGGTGACGATCCAGGGGCTGTAGACGTGGTTGGAGACCGTCAGGTACTTCTGCACTTCATAGAACTTGCTGGACAGCACGGTGTTGAACGGATTTTCCTGGCCATCGACAGCTTTGGTTTCCAGCGCCGTGAACAGCTCGGAGAACGGCAGCGGCACGGCATTGGCCCCCAGCGCCTTGAAACTGTCGAGGAACACATTGTTCTGCATCACACGCAGCTTGACGTCGGCCAGGTCTTCCAGCTTGGCAATGGGGCGCTTGTTGTTGGTGAGGTTGCGGAAACCATTCTCCCAGTACACCAGCCCCACCATGCCCTTGGGCTCCAGCGTGGCCTTGACCTTTTCGCCCACGGGACCGTCGAGCACCACGTCAGCCTCCTTGGCGTTGCTGAACAGGAAAGGCGTGTCCCACACCGCCATCTCCGGCGACAGACCGACCAGCGTGGCCGTGGAGCCGACCATCATCTCCTGCGCACCGCCGATCAGCGCCTGCTGCATCTGCGTGTCCGAGCCCAGCGAGGCATTGCCGATCGCCCGCACCTTCATCTTGCCACCCGTCGCCTTCTCCACCTCCTTGGCGAAGAAGCGCACAGCGCGCCCCTGGTTCGAATCATCCACCAGGCCATAGCCGAATCGCACGATGCGAGGCTTGAAGTCCTGGGCCAGGGCCTGGCCGGTGGCGGCCAGCGTGGTGAGAGCGGCCATGAGGCTGGCCAGTGCAAAGGGAATACGCATTTTCATCTCCTTAGGTTGTAGGGTGTCGGTGAAATGGGACTAACTTTGTCAATGCATCCAGCGCAACGGTGCCAGGATGATTTGTGGGAAGAGCACGAATAGCACAGCCAGCAACACGTAGACCATCAGGAACGGGTTGGTGCCTCTGATCACGGTCTCCATGCGCAGCCGGCCCACGCCGGCTACCACGTTTTGCACCGTGCCCACGGGTGGGGTGATAAGCCCGATACAGCCCACGTAGATGAACATGAAGCCAAAGTAGACGGGGTCGATCCCAGCCTTGACAGCCAGCGGCGCACAGACGGGGCCGAAGATCAGGATGGTCGGCGTCAGGTCCATGGCAGTGCCCACCACCAGCAAGAAAAGCATCATCGTGGCCATGAAGAGCACAGGATTGCCCAACAGGCCCGAGAAACTCTCTGCCAGCATATTCGGCAGGTCCGCCAGCGTGATCATGTAAGCCGTCACCGTGGCCGCCCCACACAGGAACATCACCACGGCCGTGGTCTTGGCCGCCGCCAGGAAGACGGCATACAACCGGCCCCAGGTCATCTCGCGGTAGATCACCATCGACACGAACAGGGCATAGACGGCGGCGACCACGGCCGCCTCTGTGGGGGTGAACACACCGCCTTTAAGACCACCCAGGATGATGACCGGCATCATCATGGCCCAGAAACTCTGGGCAAGGGTCTTCAGGCGCTGCCCCCAGGCCATGCGCGGGCCGCGCGACAGGTCATATTTGCGGGCAATGGACCACCAGGCAAAGATCAGGAACAGGCCCATGATCAGGCCCGGCACCAGCCCGGACAGGAACAGCTTGCTGATCGAGGTGTTGGTGGTCACGCCATAGATCACGAAGGGCATGGACGGCGGGATGATGGGCGCGATGATGCCACCCGATGCCAACAGCCCGGCGCTGTAGCTGTCGGGGTACTTCTGGTCCCGCATCATGGGCAGCAGAATGGTGGCCAGCGCAGCGGTGTCGGCGATGGCCGAGCCGCTCATCGAGGCCAGCAACACTGCCGCGCCGATGGCCACGTAGCCCAGGCCTCCACGGATATGGCCCACATAGGCGCGCGCCAGGTCGATGATGCGGCGCGACAGACCGCCCGCATTCATCAACTCGCCCGCCAGGATGAAGAAAGGCACGGCCAGCAGCGGAAAGTTGTCGAAACCGGCCTGCAGGTTCTGCGCAAGCAACTGCGAATCGAAGAAATCCAGGTGCCACATCAGCGCCACGCCCGTGAGCACCAGCGCCTGTGCGATCGGCATGCCGATCACCATGCCGCCGATCAGCACCGCCAGAAAGATCAGGGTCACAACCATGGTGTGTACTCCTTACTCGACCGAAGTCTCGGCATGGTTTTCAGCCGGCGCACCGCGGCGCAGGTCGCGCAAGGTCACCACGATCAGGCCCACGGCCAGCACCAGGGTGGCCGCCGCGCCCAGCGCCAGCGGGTAGCCGAGCACCGTGCTGAAACTGTTCAGCCCGGCCTGGACCTGGTCCCAGGAGCCCGACAGCAGCAAGCCCATGCATGCCAGCACCAGCAGCTGCGACAGCCAGAACAGCAGCTTGCGTGCAGCGGGTCCCACGCGCGAGGTCACCAGATCGAAACCCAGGTGGCTGCCTTCGAAGGCCGCGACGATGGCACCGATGGCCACCAGCCAGACAAAGAGCAGGCGCGAGATCTCCTCGTACGACACGATGCTGGTGTGAAACACATAGCGCAGCACCACATTGACGAAGACGGCAATGACCATGCCGGCCAGCGCCAGCACCATCAGCGCCTCGGCCAGCCGCTGAAGGCGCGGCTTGGGGCGGGCTGCGGGGGAATCGGTTTGCATGTGGGGTCTCCTGATGTTGTGTTTATGTTGTTAGGTGGTCAGTGCATGGGGCCGGCCCAGCCACGATTGGGTGCGTTGCACGATCTCGGTCAGCGGCAGCGTGGCATCCACGCAGAGCACGGCGCCCTCACCCTCGGGGCGCTCCAGGGTCGCAAACTGGTTGGCCACGAGTTCCGGCGAGAAAAAATGCCCGGAGCGGCCCTGCACACGCTGCAGCGCGGTGTCGTAGCCCAGGTCCAGGAAGACGAAGCCCACCGTACCGCTCGGGCCGGCATCGCGCAGGCGATCACGGTATTTGCGCTTGAGCGCCGAACAGGTCAGTACCACGCCAGTACCGGGCGTTGCAATGGCCGAGTCAAGCAAGTGCGTCAGCGTGTCAAGCCAGCCGCTGCGATCTTCATCGGTCAAGGGAATGCCGGCTTGCATCTTGCGAATGCTCTCTTCAGCGTGGTAGGTATCTCCTTCGTGCAGTGTCCAGCCCAAGGAACAGGCCAGCGCCTGTCCCACGCTGGACTTGCCGCAGCCTGAGACGCCCATGACGACCAGCACACTGGGATTGGTTTCTGGATGATTTTTTGGATAGCGCTATCCATAACTTTGCAAAAAAAGACAGGCTAGAACCTGCCCTGGATTTCGGTGCTTATCCCAGACATACTGCGTATAAACCCGCAGCTGCACTGTCTTCTGGATAAATTGGTTAGCGCTATCATAGCCTTCACAAATAAAGCCATCGACCTAGGACATTCCCTTGGATCAACACCTGCCTACAGCTTCGCAACCCAATCCCGCCGAGCAGGCTCGCAGTCGCACTCGGTCTTCTCGCGCCAGTGGCCGAGTCACGCTCAGCGATGTCGCAGAAGCCGTCGGCGTCAGTCCCATGACGGTCTCGCGCGCACTGCGCGGCGAACGCCGCGTGGACCCCGCTTTGGTCGAGAAAATACGCGCCACCGCCGCGCAGATGGGCTATGTGCCAGACCCGGCAGCCCGCGCACTGGCTTCGCAAAAAAGTGCACAGGTGCTGGTGCTGGTGCCGATGCTGTCCAACACCCTGTTCGTGGATCTGATCGAGGCCGTGCACAAAGAGCTGTTCGCGGCGGGCTACCACGCCCTGATCGGCGTGACCCACTACGACCGTGCCGAGGAAGAGCAGCTGTTGCGCACCTACCTGCCCATGCGCCCTGCGGGCCTGCTGCTCACCGGCTTTGACCGCAGCCCCGCCGCACGTGCACTGGTGGCCGCCAGCAAGGTGCCGTGCGTGCACCTGATGGAGCTGGGCGACGGTAGCGGCACGCCCAGCGTCGGGTTTTCACAGGCCGATGCAGGCACCACCATCACCCGGCACCTGGTGGAACGCGGCCACAAGCGCATCGCCTTTTGCGCCGGTCAGCTCGATGCCCGTGTGATGCAGCGGGCCACCGGCTACCGCCGTGCATTGCAGGAAGCCGGCCTGTACGACCCTTCTCTGGAACTGCTCTGGCCCCGCCCCACATCGATGGCCCTGGGGGCCGAACTGCTGGACGCCGCGCTGCAGCTGAAGCCCGCACCCGATGCCCTGTTCTTCTGCAACGATGACATTGCTCAGGGCGCCTTGCTAGAAGCACTGCGCCGGGGGCTGCAGGTGCCGCAGCGCGTCGCTATCACAGGCTTCAATGACCTGCCGGGCAGCGACCAGATGGTGCCGCCGCTGACCACCATACGCACGCCGCGCAGCCATATCGGCACCGAAGGCGCACGCATGCTGTTGAAGCTCATACGGGGCGATGCCGTTGAACGACCCAATCTAGATTTGGGGTACGAGTTGGTTGTACGTAAAAGTAGCTAAGGGCCTCAGTTTCAAGGGGCTCTGTTGCACAAATCCAGGCCAAGCCGCTGCTAGGCTCTGGGCATGAGTGAGAGCAAGCGCCCTCGGGGCAAGTACAAGACGACGAACTGGGCCAACTACAACGCCTCACTCAAGGCCCGTGGGTCACTTACGGTCTGGCTGGACAAGGACCTGCAGTGGTATGCCCCGGCTACCGGCAAACGGGGCCGTCAACCCATCTTCTCTGATGCCACCATCCAGTTCTGCCTGAGCATCAAGAGCCTCTTGGGCTTGCCCCTGCGCCAGAGCCTGGGAATGGTTGAAAGCCTGTTGCGCTTGGCCGGGCTGGAATGGAAGGTTCCGGATTTCAGTACCGTATGCCGGCGTCAGAAGCACCTGAGCGTCAAACTGCCCTACCGACCCAGCACCACCGCGCTGGACCTGCTGGTCGACAGCACCGGCATCAAGTTCCTGGGTGAGGGCGAATGCAAGCGCAAGAAGCATGGAGCGGACTATCGGCGCCAGTGGCGCAAGGTGCACCTGGCCATTGATGCCCACACACTGGACATCCGGGCCATCGAGGTCACCGACAACGCCACGGGTGATGCCCCCATGCTGCCTGAACTGCTCAGCCAGATACCCGCAGATGAGCCGATTGCCAGCGTGGGCGGCGACGGGGCCTACGACACCAAGGCATGTCACGCGGCGATAGCCAGACGCAACGCCCAGGCCATCATTCCTCCACGCAAAAACGCTCGGGCATGGAAGAGCAGCCAGACAGGTGCGGCCTCACGCAACGAAGCTTTGCGAGCATGCCAACGGCTGGGACGACGAATCTGGAAGAAGTGGATTGGTTACCACCGGCGCAGCCTGGTGGAGACGAAGATGAATTGCTTCAAGCGGCTGGGCGAGCGGGTGATGGCCAGGACGTTTGAGCGTCAGGTGACGGAATTGCACATCCGTGTGGCTCTGCTCAACCGCTTCAGCCAACTCGGACGCCCGGTGACTGTGGCCGTGGCCTAAGTCCGTCTGGGGTTGGGGTTACTGCGTCCGCACGGGTCTTTGTGCAACAACGCCTACTTGCTGAGCAAACGATTGTGGGATCACGATATTCAAATACCTATTTAGCAATCCCTGAAAAAGCGCCCTAGCCCTTGCGGGATGGGCGCTGGTAACTATGGTTTGCTGACTCAGAGATCGGCAGCCAGACCGATGCGCACGGTATCACAACTGCCGTACAAGGCATTCAGCGAAGCCTTGGCCATGATGGGTTGGCCGTCGGGCAGCTCCAGCTCGAACACGAAGTGGCTGCCGCGGAAGGTCCGCTCGCGCACCTGGGCACTCACCCCCTCCTCCACTAGGCGCACATGCTCGGGCCGCAGCAGCACCTGCACCCCTTGTTCGGTCTGGAAGTGGGGGTGGCCGGCGGGCAACATGCCCAGCGCCGTTTGCCACTGGCCCCCGGGGGTGGATTGCGCCGGCACCAGCGCGCCCTCGCCCACGAAGCGGGCCACCTCCTGCGTGGCGGGTGCGCAGTAGACCTGCACGGCATTGCCCCACTGCATGAGCTGGCCGTGCGACATGACGCCCACGTTGTCGGCCATGGCAAAGGCTTCGTTCTGGTCGTGCGTGACCATCAGGGCCGTGGCCTTGGCGTGCTTGAGGATGGCGCGCACTTCGCGCGCAATGCTCTCGCGCATGGTGGTGTCCAGGCTGGAGAAGGGTTCGTCCATCAGCAGCAGGCGGGGCTTGGGAGCCAGGGCCCGCGCCAGCGCCACGCGCTGCTGCTGGCCGCCCGACAGCTCATGCGGCCAGCGCTGGCCCATGCCCTGCAGGCCCACCAACTCCAGCATTTCCTGCACGCGCGCGGCCCGCTCGGTCTTGGACAGCTGCTGCAGACCGAAGCCCACATTGCCATCCACCGTCAGGTGCGGGAACAAGGCATGGTCCTGGAACACCATGCCGATGTCGCGGTGCTGAGGGGGCACGCGCTGCGCCACGGCCGCCACCGTGCGGCCTTGCAGGTCGATGTGGCCGGCACGCACCGGCTCGAAGCCGGCGATGGCCCGCAGCAAGGTGGTCTTGCCGCAGCCCGACGGGCCCAGCAGGCAACCGATCTCACCCTGATCCAGACGCAGGCTGACGTTCTGCACCACCGTGGTGGCGCCGTATCCCAGTGAAACGTTTTTGACTTCAAGCATCACAAAATCTCGGCGATGTTCAACCGGCCGCAGACGGTTGTTTCTCGGTCTGCAGCACCAGCAGGATCACGGGCAGCAGCCCCACCAGCACAATCGCCAGCGCGGGCAAGGCCGCCTGGTCCCACATGGACTCGGAGGTCAGCTGGAACACGCGCACGGCCAGGGTGTCCCAGCCGAACTGGCGCATCATCAGCGTGATGGGCATTTCCTTCATCACGTCCACCACCACCATCAGGAAGGCGGACAGCAGGCCCGTGCGCAGCAACGGCAGGTGCAGGCGGCGCAAGGTCTGCCACGGCCCCAGACCCAGGGAGGCGCAGGCCTCCTCCTGGCTGCGCGTGATGCGCTGCATGGCCGCGTCCGTGGCGTTGTAGGCCACGGCCATGAAGCGTGCGGCCAGCGCCAGCAGCATACCGGCCAGGCTGCCCTTGAGGATGGCCAGGGTCTCGATCCCCAGCGGGGCCAGCAGGGCAATGAGGCGCTCGTCCAGCCAGGCAATCGGCACGAACACGCCCACCGCCAGCACCACGCCAGGCATGGCATAGCCCAGCACGGCCAGGCGCACGGTCCAGGCCGTCCAGGGGTCGCTGTGGCGGCGCCGCGTCCACGACAGCAGCAGGGCAAACACCGTGGTGACGGCGGCCGTGAACAGCGCCAGGCACAGCGTGTTCCAGACATAGCCCCAGTAGTCGCTGTTCAGGTCCTGGCGCCACACCGACCACACCCAGGCCACGATCTGCACCATGGGCACGGCAAAGGCCGCGCCAAACACCAGGGCGCAGGCGGCGAACGCCAGCCAGCGGCGGCCACCCTGCAGCACGGTGCGCTGCTGCTGTGGGTTGCTGACGTGGAAGCGCTTGGCGCGGCGCGAGCGCTGCTCCGCCGTCACCAGCACCAGCACCACCAGTACCAGGATTGCGGCCAGCTGCGCGGCGGCCGTGATATTGAACAGGTTGAACCACGACTTGTACAAGGCCGTGGTGAAGGTGTCGAAGTTGAAGACCGAGATCGCACCGAAGTCGGCCAGCACCTCCATCAGCACCAGGGCAAGGCCTGCGCCGATCCAGGGCCGCGCCAGGGGCAAGGCCACCTTGAAGAACGCGGCCAGGGGGCTGTAGCCTAGGGCCTGCGCCGCCTCCATGCTGCGGTGCCCTTGCGTCAGGAACGCGCTGCGCGCCATCAGGTAGACGTAGGGGTAGAAGGCCATGACCAGCACCATGACCAGACCCCACAGGCTGCCACGGATGTCGGGGAACCAGTGGCTGCTGCCCACCACCTCGCGCAGCAGGCGCTGCACCGGCCCGGCATATTCGAACAGGCCCATCTGTACGAAGGCCAGCACATAGGCCGGAATGGCCAGCGGCAACACCAGGGCCCAGGCAAAGAACTTGCGGCCCGGAAATTCGCACATCGCCGTCAGCCAGGCCAGGGGCACGCCCACCACCAGCACCACGCTGCCCACCAGCAGCATCAGCAGCAAGGTGTTGCCCAGCACGCGCGGCAGCACGTAGTTCCACAGGTGCTGCCAGATCTCAGGTTGGGGCGTCAATGCCATGCCGACCACCGTGAGCAAAGGCACGATGGTCAGCAAGGCGATGGGCAGCGCAAAAGCAAAACCGCGCCAGCGGTGCGCTGGCGCGGCATGGTCTACAACAGACAAGGGTCGAACCTAATTCCAAAAACCGATTAACGATAGCCTACACGATCCAGCAGCTTGATCGCTTCCGCTTGCTTGGAGCCGATGTCCGAAGCATTCAGAGGGCTGGGCGTGAACTTGCCCCATGCCTTGACGATGGGATCGACATCCGCCTTGGGATTGATCGGGCTTTCGTACGTGCCGTGAGTGTAAGCCGTCTGCACATTGGCCGAGGACAGCCATTCCAGCAGCTTGCGCGCGCCTTCGGGGTTCTTGGCGTGCTTGGTCACACCAGCGCCGGACAGGTTCACGTGGGCGCCGCCCTCGTTCTTGCCCTGGTTGGCCCAGAACAGCTTGACCTGCTTGTTGAAGTCAGGTTCCTTGGCCAGGATGCGGCCAAAGTAGTAGGTGTTGGCAATGCCCACGTCGCACTGGCCGGCGGCAATCGCCTTCAGCAGGCTGGTGTCGTTGGTGAACACGTCACCCGCCAGGTTGTTGACCCAGCCCTTGACGATGGCTTCGGACTTCTCCACACCGTGCTTGGCGATCAGCATGGCCACCAGCGACTGGGTGTAGGCCTGCTTGGAGGTGCGCAGGCACAGCTTGCCCTTCCACTTGGGGTCGGCCAGGTCTTCGTAGGTGCTCAGCTGCTCGGGCTTGACGCGGTCGGCCGAGAAGAAAATGGTGCGCGAGCGCTCCGACAGACCCCACCAGCGGTTGCCGGGGTCGCGGAAGTTGGCGGGCACATTGGCGTTCAGCAGGGGCGAATCCACCTTCTGCAGCAGGCCACGCTCGGCCACGTTCCACAGATTGCCCACGTCCACGGTGATCAGCACGTCGGCGGGCGAGCTGGCGCCTTCGGCGGCCAGGCGCTCGGTCAGGGAGCCACCGCTGTCGGTCAGCAGGTTGATCTTGACACCGGTCTGCTTGGTGTATTCGTCCAACGTGGGCTTGAGCAGGGCTTCAATGCGTGCGGAGTACACCGTCACAGCCTGGGGCTGTGCAGCCTGGGCCAAAGTGGCCGCGCCAACCAAGCTCAGGCACAGCGCCGTCTTCCAAATTTTCATCTTCTTCGCTTCCAGTGGTCAGGGGACGGCCAGCGGGTGCGCTGGCCAAACAGGAGAAGCACCGCCATTCGGGCTTTGCTTCAGAGTGAGAATTATTCCTGTTATGAATTCTGCCACGGTTTGCTGGCCTTGCCACCCCGACCACCCAGGAATCGAAGGGCTTCTGTGTCGGTGGTGGACAACAGGGCACGCCTGCTCAGCCGGTCCGCACCCCGGTGTCAGGGCCCGGGCCGTGGCTGGCCATGTGCTCACCCAGGAAATCCAGAAAGCTGCGCACCGCCGGGGTCAGGCCGCGGCGCGAGCCGAACACGGCATGGACGATGCTCAGCGGGAAGCGCCATTGCGGCAGCACATGCACCAGCTCGCCCCGGTCCATCTCGGCCTGGCACATGTAGTCGGGCAGATAGCACACGCCCGCGCCGCCCAGCACCGCATACTTGAGGGTCAGCAAATCGTCGGCCATGTAGCGCACCTGGGGCTGCAACTGCACCTCGGCGCCGGTGTCGCTGCGCAGGCGCCAGTGCGCCACACCGTCGAAGACCGACATCGACAGCACATGGTGCTGCAGCAGGTCCTGCGGGTTCTGCGGCGTGCCCTGGCGTTGCAGATAGGCCGGACTGGCCAGCAGGATCTGGTTGGCCAGCCCCAGGCGCTTGACGACCATGCTGGCACTGTCTTCCAGCGTGGAGCGCACCCGCAGGGCCACATCCACGCCCTCTTCCACCACGTTGACGGGGCGGTTGACCACCATCATCTCCACCCGCACCTGGGGGTATTTCTCGAGGAACAGCGGCATCAGCGGGGCCAGCACGGTCTGCGACAGGGTGACCGGGCAGCTGACTCGCACCGTGCCGCGCGGCTCGCTTTGCACCTGCTCGACCGTGTCCTGCGCGGCCTCGGCGGCATCGCGCATGGCCTGACAATGGCGCAGGTAGGCCGACCCCACCTCGGTCAGTGACAGCTTGCGCGTGGTGCGCTGCAGCAGGCGCACGCCCAGGCGGGCCTCCAGCTCAGCAATGCGCCGCGACAGCCGCGACTTGGGAATGCCCAGGGCCCGGCCGGCCGCGGCGAAGCCCCCGCGCTCCACCACCTCGGCGAAGTACAGCATGTCATTGAGATCTTGCATGGTTGGATCCAATTGAATCTATATTCAGAACAATCTATCGCATTTTCGATGACTTATCCGAACAGCGGGATCAATGCATACTTCAACCCATCGAACTTTGATTTCTCAGGAGCACCCCTTGAAACTGCTGCACATTGACTCTGCGATCACCGGCGACAACTCGGCTTCGCGCAAGCTGACCCAGCAAATCGTCAACGCCTGGACGGCCAAGCACGCCGGCACCGAAGTGACCTACCTGGACCTGGTGGCCCAGGCCCCCAACCACTTCACCATGGCCGCGATGACCCCCCGCACCGGCCAGACCGACGGCCTGACCGCCGAGCAAGTGGCAGAGAACGCCGTGTCCGAACAGCTGGTGAGCCAGTTCCTGGCGGCCGACGTGGTCGTGATCGGTGCCCCGTTCTACAACTTCAGCATCCCCACCCAGCTGAAGGCCTGGATCGACCGCATCGCCCAGCCCGGCCGCACCTTCCGCTACACCGCCAACGGCCCTGAAGGCCTGGCCAAGGGCAAGACCGTGATCATCGCCTCCTCGCGCGGCGGCATGTACTCCACCAGCGAAGCCGGTCAGGCCATGGAACACCAGGAAAGCTACCTGAAGGTGGTGATGGGCTTCTTCGGCGTCACCGACGTGCGCTTTGTGCGCGCCGAAGGTCTGGGCATGGGCCCCGACGCTGTGGCCGCCGCCTTTGAAAGCGCCGCCAACGATGTGAAGGCCGCCGTGGCCGCCTGATCGCCGCCCTGGTACCCACACCAAAAAGCCTGCTGGATCAGCAGGCTTTTTGCATTGCGCATTTCAGGAGCAGCCCGCGCACGGCTGCAGGGCGTTTCCGCCAACAATCGATCGCAAACGCTGACAGAACGAGCGCAAGGCGCTCTGTTTTTTTACTTGCCGATCCCGCCGTGGGCCAGCGACCACTTGGCCGGGTCCTGCAGGAAGGTCTGCCACACGGCCAGCTGCTCGACCGAGAAGCCACCGCGCTGGAAGGCCATGGCCAGCACGTCCTGCCAGTTGCACAGCGCGTGCACGCGCACGCCGTGCTGGGCCAGCACCGCGTCGGAGCCGAAGCAGGCGTAGTCAAAGACCACGAACAGGTCTTCCACGCGCGCACCCTGGGCCCGCAGGGCGTCGATGAAGCTCAGCTTGTACTGGCCGGCGGACACCATGTCGTCGACCAGCAGCACCTTGCCCCCCGGCTCCACCGTGCCTTCGATCTGGCGGCTGCCCACGGCGCGCTTACGCACGTACTGCAGCGGCATGTCCAGCTTCTCAGCAAACCAGGCGGCAAAGGCGATGCCGCTGGACTCGCCCCCGGCCACGGCACTCAGGCCCTGCAGGGCGCCGGCATCCAGCAGGCGCTGCACGCCCTGCTTCATCAGTTCGCGGCGGATGGTGGGCAGCGAGATCAGGCGCGTGGCATCCATGTACACCGGGCTGGCCCAGCCCGAGGGCAGCACGAAGGGCGCATCGGTGCGCACTTCCACACAACCGGCTTCCAACAACCAGGCCGCGGCCTGCTGGCTCATCAAAGGTGTCATTGCAATCTTCTTTCTTGGTCAGTCCGGGGCCGTGCGTTCCAGCAAGGCGCGCAGGCGCTGTGCGCCGGCGGGGCCCTTGCTGGCCGTGGCCCATAAATTCGTGGTCATGCGCTCGTGCAGCGCCACGGCCTCCTGCGAGGCGGTCACCATGGCGATGCCGTTGCGCACATTCGGCAGCTCACCCAGGCGGAACGGGCTGTGCATCAGCACCCGGTGCTGGGCGCCGATCAGCACCTGGTAGGTGGCCGAGGGCATGGCATCGTCCACCAGCCCCACCTGGGCATACCAGGGCTCGCTGTCCATCAGCTCGGCGATGCGCTGCACCTCCTGGCGCGCAGCCTGCACGCGCGCACGGCGCACGCCGGGTGCCACGTCCATGCGGCCGACCAGGCCGGTCTGCACGAAGCGCTCCAGCTCGCGCAGGCCGATCAGGCTGACGATGTGCGGCTTGCGCCGCTCGAAGTTCAGCCGCCGCTCGCGCAGGATGTCCATGATCTGCTGCGCCTGGCGCGCGTGCAGCGGGGCATCGGCGCCCTGCGGCAAGGCCTCGGCCAGCATCAGGCCCAGGTGCTCCAGGTAGTGCTCGGACATCAGCAGCAGCGAGATCGGCTCGAAATGCGCCAGGATGCGGTCCGAGGTCTGCTCCAGCTGGCGCATGCGCTCGAACAGCGCCAGCGCCGAAGCGTAGTACTCTGCCTCCACCCCCAGCAGCGAGGCCAGGCTGGTGCCCAGCAGGTGGGCCAGCCGCTCCAGGGTGTCGATCTTGACGATCTCGCCCTTTTCCATGCGATAGACCACGGCGCGCGACACGCCCAGCTGCTGCGCCACCTCGTCGGCCTGCAGGCCGGCCCCCATGCGGTAGGCGCGCAGGCGGTCGCCCAGCGCGGCATAGTCGATGTGGGAGGTGAAGGGGTCCGTGGTCATGGTGGCGGCTGCCCGCGACTATACCGAGGCCGGGGCCACGGGAATGGCGGCGATGGTGTCGGCCATCACCTGGGTGCCGAGCATGAAGTCCGACAGCTCCATGGCCTCGTGCGGGTTGTGCGAACCATGCTGGTTGCGCACGAACACCATGGCCGAGGGCACGCCGCCGTTGGCGAACAGGGCCGCATCGTGGCCGGCGCCACTGGGGATGCGCTCGTGGGCAATGCCGCGCTCGCGGCAGGCCTTGGCCATCAGGTCGCACAGCTGGGGGTCGGTGACGGCGGGCTCGCTCAGCAGGCGGCGGTCCAGCTGGAACTTGACGCCGCGCTCGCGCTCGATGGAGGCCATCTCGGCCTGCACCAGCTGGTAGAAGGCTTCCAGCGTGTCGCTGCTCTTGCTGCGCGCCTCGAAGCTGAAATGCGCATAGCCCGGCACGCGCGAGATGGAATGCTCGGCCGGGTTGGTCTGCACCACGCCGCAGGTCACCACCAGGTCGGTGCCGCGCTCCAGCAGCGCGCGCCAGTGGGTGTCCAGGCGCACGATCAGGTCGGACACGGCGAACACCGCGTCCTTGCGCAGCCAGCGCGGCACCACGCCGGAGTGCTGGGCCTCGCCAAAGCATTCGATCTTGTTGTGGCGCACATTGCCGCGGATGCCGCTGACCACGCCCACGGGGATCTCGCGCGCCACCATCACCGGGCCTTGCTCGATGTGCAGCTCCACATAGGCGCGGATGTCGACCGGGTTGAACAGCTTGTCCTGGCGGGCGATGGCGGCCAGGTCGGCGCCGCAGGCGGCCAGGGCGTCGCCCAGGGTCACGCCGTCCTCGCGGCGCTGCAGGGCCAGGTCGGCCGCAGTCAGCTTTCCCCACAGCGCGCCCGAGCCCATGTAGGCCTTGCCGAACCAGGCGCTCTCCTCACCGCGGAAACCGATCACCTGCAGCGGCGCGGGCAGCGTCACGCCCTGGCGCTTGGCCGCAATCAGCACCAGCAGGCCGGCGACGATGCCGGCCAGGCCGTCGTAATTGCCGCCCTGCGGCACGGAATCCAGGTGCGAGCCGGTCCAGATGACCGGCCCCTGGCGGGTGTCGGCCGGGTCGCTGTAGACAAAGTTGCCGGCGCGGTCGGTGGTCACCTCCAGCCCCTCGGCGCGGGCAAAGGCCTCCAGATGGCGGGCACAGGCGTTTTCACCGGCCCCATAGCTGGCGCGGGTGACGCCCACACCATCGAAAGTCAGCGCACGAATGTCGGCAAACAGTTGCTGTGCCAGTGGCTGTAGAGACTGCAGTTCCATGTCGGACGGGCCTGCCGCACGCGACGCGCAGGCTGTGAGGGTTGCTAAGAAAGCATCTTAATCTCAAAAAAGATACGCAATACCCACATTGCATGCGCCCATCTGCGACTGTTTTGTATCTTTTTTGGAATACCCCGCACGACACCGCGCCCCCTCCGCGTCCGCCCCGGCGATCAGGCATGAAAAAAGCAGCAGGTGCCCGTTCAGTGGGCGCCTGCTGCTCTGTTTTTTGATGCGCTACGGTGCGATCAGGCCGCGGCGGTTGCGGTGACGACTTCGGTCACGGCCTCGGTGACAGCCTCCGCCTCACGGCGGGGCATGTAGCGGTCGCGCTTGTGCGGCTTCAAGCGCTGCACGTCCACCAGCACCAGGCCATCAACGCAGTGCGAGAAATCCGGGTCCACGCCAAAGTCCAGGAAGCGCACGCCCCCGGGCTCGGCCACTTCGGCGTACTGCTTGTACAGCGTGGGCACGCTGGAGCCCATGTGGGCCAGCAGGTGCTTGAGGCGCACGAAGTCGGCCGCGCTGTCCTCGCCCGTGAACTGGGAGCACATCTCCAGCCCCTCGCCCGGCACATAGGGCCGGCGGGCGTGGGCCAGGCAGGCTGCGCCGTAGTGCGTGCGGTAGTGGTAGATCAGCAGATCGCGCGCTGCCTGGGGCATTTCGCGGCTGATGGACACCGGGCCGAACAGGTAGCGGCATTCCGGATAGCGCTGGATGTAGGCCCCGATGCCAAACCACAGGTAGTCCAGCGACCGCTTGCCCCAGTAGCGCGGCTGCACGAAGGAGCGTCCCAGCTCCAGCCCCTGCTGCAAAAAGCTCTGCATGCCGGGTGTGAACTCGAACAGGCTGTGCGTGTACAAGGCCTCCACGCCCTGCTCGGCCAGCACCTGGGCGGTGCGCGCCATGCGGTAGGCACCGGCGATCTCCAGGTCCTGCGGGTCCCACAGGATCAGGTGGTCGTAGTGGGCGTCATAGCGATCCAGGTCGCGGCGGGCACCGCTGCCCTCGCCCACGGCGCGGAAGGACAGCTCGCGCAGCCGTCCCACCTCGCGCAGGATGGGCGAATCCAGCGCGCCGCGGAACAGGTGGATGCGCTTGCCATCCGGGGTCTCGCCCAGCAGCTCGCAGGCCGTCACGGCCTGGGCCAGTGCGCTGCGGTTGACCGGGTGGGCAATCGCCGTCTCCACCTTCAGCAGATTGGGTTTGTCCTGGGCCACGCGGTACAGGTGCTTGCGCAGCAGCTTGGCGGCGGCCTCGGGCTCCACCGGCAGGCTGCCGTAGCTGCTGTGCGGGATCGGATGGCCGATGCGCAGGGCAATGCTCTTTTGGTGCTGGCCGAACATCTCCTTGACCAGCAGCAGCGTGGCCAGGGGCTTGTACAGCAGCGAGGCGCCGTAGAACAGCGCCGAATTGCGCCCGTCGATGTGGATGGGCACGATGGGCGCCTGGGCCTGGCCGGCCAGGCGCAGGAAGCCAGGGTTCCAGCGGCCGTCGCGCACGCCCTCGGGGTGCAGGCGCGAGACCTCACCCGCCGGGAAGATGATGACCGCGCCCTCGCCCTGCAGGTGCTCCATGATGGCCTTGAGCTGGCGCGCCGCACTGCGCCCGCCCATCATGGTCACCGGCAGCAGCAGGCGCTTGAGTGGCGCCAGCTCGGCCAGCAGGCCGTTGGCGACGATCTTCACGTCGCGGCGGATGCCGCCCACCATGTTCAGCAGGGCCAGACCGTCCAGCGAGCCGATGGGGTGGTTGGCGATGATGACCACGCGCCCGTGGGCAGGAATGCGCTCGCGCTCGTTGTCGCGCACGGCAGAGCTGAAGGCAAAGTGCTCCAGCACCTGCTCCACGAACTGGAAACCCTCCAGGTGCGGGTACTGCTGGGCAAAGCTGCGGAAGCTCTGCTCGCGCAGCAACCGGCGCAGCACGCCGCGCACACCCTGGCTGAGTCGGGGGTGCCGCTGCAATTGCGGCAGGTGCAGGTCGACGATCTGGTCCACAGAAATCATGGGCGCATCCTTGCAAAAGCGGGGTGTCGCGATGGTCGGCAACTGCCGTGACAGGCTCGCGACAAGTGTGTGAAGCCTGTGTGACAGCCGCACCGCGCACCGCGGCCCGCAGGCGCCGTACTCCGGCCGCCGCCAGGGCCAGGGCTGTGGCCGCATACTCTCGCCCTTGTGTTTTTTCCGTGAATGCCATGCAAGCCCTGCTCGACACCATCGCCCAGCTCGAAGTCCCGACCGATGCCTGCCGCCTGTTCCACGGTCGCGGCGGGCGCCACCCCGGCTGCGAGCACCTGGTGCTGGACGCCTTCCCCCCCGTGCTGGTGCTGACCAGCTTCCAGCCGCTGGACGAGACCGCGCTGCAGGCCCTGGACACCGCCCTGCTCGCGCGCTGGGCGCAGATCGCCCAGGGGCAGCCGCTGAACTGGGTCTTCCAGATGCGCCAGCCCGGCACCAAGGCCGAGACGCGCCTGGTGCGCGGCAGCGTGCCCGAGCCGCACATCGTCACCGAGGCCGGCCTGCAGTACCGCGCCCATGTGCTGCGCGGCCAGAACCACGGCCTGTTCCTGGACATGGCCGCCGGCCGCCGCTGGGTGCGCGCGCATGTGGCGCAACACCCCGAACACCGCCACAGCCTGAAGGTGCTGAACCTGTTCGCCTACACCTGCGCCTTCTCCGTCGCTGCGCTGGACGCCGGCGCGCGCCAGGTGCTGAACATGGACATGGCCCAGGGCGCCCTGGCCACGGGCCAGCACAACCACCAGCTCAACGGGCTGACGGGCGCCAGCTTTCTGGCGCACGACATCTTCAGCAGCTGGGGCAAGATCACGCGCAGCGGCCCCTACCACCTGATCGTCATCGACCCGCCCAGCTACCAGAAGGGCAGCTTTGTGGCCACCAAGGACTACGCCAAGCTGATGCGCCGCCTGCCCGACCTGCTGCGCCCCGGCGGCCATGTGCTGCTGTGCCTGAACGCGCCCGAACTGGGCACGGCCTTCCTCCAGGACCAGATGGCCGAGATCGCGCCCACGCTGCAGTTTGTGGAACGCATCGCCAACCCCGCCGCCTTTGCCGATGTGGACGAGGAACGCAGCCTGAAGGTGCTGCTGTACCGCGCTCCTGCGGCCGACGGGCTGGCGCCGGCTTGACACACCAAACAGGCATTTCACGCAGTCACAGCTAGCGCTGACAGCTATGGATTTTCATGATACACACCCCTGACCCCACCCCCATCGATCCCGCCCTGGCACACACCCAGCACCGCTTTGCCCAACTGGATGCGGACACACCCACGCCCCAGCTGGACTATGTGCAGCGCCGCCGCCTGCTCAGCGAACTGCAGGCGCGCCTGCTGCGCACCCAGCCGCTGCCGGGCATTGCCATCCAGCAGCACTTTGTCAGCGCCCCCGGGCGCGAGATTGCCGTGCGCAGCTACACCCCGGCGGCCCGCGCCAGCGGCCAGACCCTGGTCTGGCTGCATGGCGGCGGCTGGATGGTGGGCAGCCTGGACACGCACGACGACCTGTGCGAACACCTGGCCCACTTCAGCGGCCACACCGTGCTCAGCGTGCACTACCGCCGCACGCCCGAAAGCCCGTTCCCGGCCGCCGTGGAGGATGCCCACGCCGTGCTGCAGTGGCTGCACCAGATGCAGGGCGTACTGCCCTTCGCCCAGCCCCAAGTGCTGCTGGGCGGTGACAGCGCGGGTGGCCACCTGGCCCTGTGCAGCGCGGTGCATGCCATCCAGCAACCCGCGGCCGACCGCGCGCAGATCCAGGCCCTGCTGCTGTTCTACCCCTGCCTGCAGCCCGGCCTGTCCACGCCCAGCATGGCGGCATTCGCCCAGGGCTACGGCCTGACCGACGCCGCCATGGACGCTTACTGGCAGCAGCTGGGCGGCGCCGAACTGGCCTGGCGAAGCCCGGGCCTGTGTATCGATGCCCTGCCGCAGCTGCCGCCCACGGCCATCGTCACCGCCAGCCACGACATCCTGCGCGACGAGGCCGAGGACTTTGCGCGCCAGCTCCAGGCCCTGCCCCAAAGCCCGGCCGTGCAGTGGACGCGCGCCGAAGGCATGGTGCACGGCTTTGCCCGCATGCTGGTCGCCAGCCCCGCAGCGCGCCAGGCGGTGGAAGCCGCCTGCCAGATGCTGGAACAGGTGCGCCGCCAGGCACGCTGAGCACGGCGCACACCGGCCTCGACGGGTCCCCCCGCGTGCGGCCTGCAGCAGTTGGCCGCGTCGCGACAGCCGGTGCGGGGCTGCACGGCCCTGCCGCGCCAAGTTCTACGGGTTATGCCCCCCGTTGAACGCGGTTGCCGACAGCTTGCACGCGGATAAACAGCGCTTGCGCCATCCTGCCGGCAATTGCCGCGAAATGCGGTGTTTCACACCCCATCGCCGCCCGCAGATCGACGCAGTTAGGCACCGTCAAAAATGCAGATTTAAATGCAGATGCATTCATGTTCCACATGCGTTTCTGCAATTTGGCGTGCATAAAATACCGCCACCACTGCGAGGAACACCTGCCATGACCACCGCCTTGACCCGCCGCCACTCCGAATCCATCGCCCTGGTGGCCCTGTTTGCCGCCCTGCTGGGCGTGATGGGCCTGATCCCTAAGATCGATCTGCCGCTGGGCGTGCACATCTCCATCCAGACCCTGGGCGTGATGCTGGCTGGCTGCCTGCTGGGCCCCTGGCGCGGCCTGCAGGCCATGCTGGTGTTCCTGGTGGCCGTGGCCGCCGGTCTGCCCCTGCTGTCGGGCGGCCGTGGTGGCCTGGGCGTGTTCATGGCGCCGACCGCGGGCTACCTGGTGGGCTGGACGGCTGCGGCCTTCGTCACCGGCTGGCTGATGGCGCTGCTGCCCAAGTCCACGCCCCTGCGCGCCGCGGGCAGCGCCTTCGTCGCCTCGGCCGTGGGCTGCATTGCCGTGCTGTATGCCTTTGGCATTGCCGGCCTGGTGTGGATTGCCAAGCTGCCGCTGACCCAGGCCCTCTGGGTGAATGTGGCCTTCATCCCCGGCGACCTGATCAAGTGCGCCCTGACGGCCCTGGTGGTGCACAGCATTGCCCGCGCCATGCCAGACTGGCAGTTCGGCGGCGTGCGCCGTTGACGCTGCGGGCGCTGTCGAATCGATAGCGTCAGCACCCAAAGCGCTGGCAGCGCTGATGCAGTCAGCGCAAACAGCTATCAAAAAAATGAAATTTCCCTGCAGGGGTCACAGCCTCCCCTGCCGCCATGGCCTACCATGCGCGCCGCGCGATACCTACATCCATACCACGCGCCAGGGAGATTCACCATGCAAACACCACCCCACCACTCCACGCCCACCGGCGGCTGGTACTTCGGCTGGAACATCGTGGCGGCCGCCACGCTGCTGACCTTGCTGACCGTCGGCATGCGCCTGGGCATCGGCCCGCTGTTCCTGCCCATGGCCGACGATCTGGGCTTCAGTCGCAGCCTGCTGGCCGGCATCATCGCCATCGGCATGCTGTGCTATGGCCTGGCCATGCCTGTGGCGGGCTGGCTGGTGGCCCGCGTGGGCACGCGCCACGTGCTGCTGCTGGGCACGGTCATCCTGGTGCTGTCCACGCTGTGGGCGGTCAACACCCGCTCGGCCCAGGGCATTTTCTGGAGCTTCGGCGTCTGCATGTCGGTGGGTGCGGGCTTCACCAGCCCCGTGGCCCTGACACCGGTGATCAGCCGCTGGTTCCAGCGCCGCCGCGGCATGGCGCTGTTCTTTCTGTCCACCGGCTCCATGGCCGGGATTGCCGTCATGACCCCGGCCCTGGGCTGGGCCCTGCAGCACTTCAGCTGGCAGCACACGCTGCTGGGTTTTGCGGCCGTGTTCACGCTGATCACCGTGCCCGCGGCGCTGTGGGTGGTGCACGACGCCGCCCCCGAAGGCGGTGACGCCCCCCTGGGCACGGCCACCGGCAGCACCGCCGCACGCCCCGCCCCGGGGGCCGAGCTGAGCGTGCTGCAAGCCATGCGCACGGCCCCGTTCCTGAAGGTGACGCTGGGCCTGTTTGCCTGTGGCTTCAGCATGAACCTGATGGGCACGCACTGCATGCCCATGCTGCTGGACCATGGCTTTGACGCCACCACCAGCGCCCTGGGCATCGGGCTGATCGGCCTGGTCGCCATTCCCAGCACCATGGTGCTGGGCCGCCTGGCCGATCGGGTGGAGCGGCGCAAGATGCTGAGCGTGATCTACGGCGTGCGCGGCCTGGGCTTTCTGGGGCTGATGCTGGTGGGCAGCGCCTGGCAGCTGTACGGCGTGGCGGCGGTGGGCGGCGTGGTCTGGGCCGGCAGCATTGCGCTGTCGTCCGCCATCCTGGCCGATGTGTATGGCGTCAAGAAGGTGGGCATGCTGTATGGCTGGGCCTACCTGGGCCACCAAGTGGGCGCCATGATCAGCGCGTGGCTGGGCGGCTGGGGGTTCGAGCAGCACGGCACGCACTGGCTGGCCTTTGGCGCCGCTGCGGCCCTGCTGGTGCTGGCTGCGGGCGTGGCCCTGCGCCTGCCCGGCACGATCGCCCCGCGGTCTTCGGCCCGGCGCAGGCCGCCTGAGCCAGGGGCCGCCTTACTGCACGCTGCTGCGCATGCGCGGGTGGCGGTGGAACAGCCCCCCCACCACCAGCCCCAGCACGATCACCATGGCGCAGAAGCTGCACACCGCCACCGTCATGCCCCAGTGGTCGGCCAGCCAGCCCATGCCCAGCATGGGCAGCATGCTGCCGATGTAGCCGATCACCAGATAGGTCGACAGCAGGCCGGAGCGGTTGGACGGGGTGGCAATGCGGTTGACCATGCTCATGCCCGACAGCATGCTCATGCCATGGCCCATGGCCGTGCACGCCACGCCCAGCACGAACAGCCAGGCCGAGCCCACCCACAGGTTCACCATCAGCAGCGCATTGCTGAGGGCCAGGCTCAGCAGGCCGCCCAGGCCACACCACTGGGTGGGCAGGTTGCCCACCAGCACCTGTACGCAGGCCGAGGCCAGCAGGATCACGGCGATGGCCGTGCCACTGACCACGGGGCCATGCCAGGGCACCAGCCGGTCCAGGAACAGCGGCGACATCGAGGCGTAGAGGCCAAACACGCCAAACGCCAGGAAGGGCAGCATGCAGGTCAGCACAAAGGCCGTGGAGGCACTGGGCTCCGGCCAGGTCAGCTTGGGCAGCACGTCCTGCAGCCGCAGCCGGCCCGCCTGGCGCGGCAGCGCGGCGGGCGGCAGCTCCAGCCGCGCCAGCACGTACAGGCCCAGCCCGCCCAGCACCAGGGTTGGGATGTAGGTGGTGACCAGCGGATAGGGGGCCCACTGCCCCATGATGCCGCCAACCAGGGGGCCCAGGCCGAAGCCCAGCGCCATCAGAAAGCCGGTGACCATGGCCACGCGCTGCACATGACCGGGGCGCGACAGCACGGCCAGGCCCTGCGTGGCACTGGTGGTCATCAGGCTGGAGGCCACGCCGACGATGAAGCGCCCGACGATCAGGCTGGTCATGTTCCAGGCGACCAGGCTCAGGAAAGTGCCCAGCAGGGTCAGCACCAGACCGGCCTGCATCACGGCCTTGAAGCCGGCGCGGTCCGGCAGGCGCCCCAGAAACAGCAGGCTGCACAGCGCCCCGCTCATGTAGACCACGTAGATCAGCGAGATGTCGCTGGCCTGCAGTTGCCATGCCTCTTTGTAGAGCGCGTACAGTGGGCTGATGAGGGCCGTGCCCATCACGCCGACGATCATGGCAAAACTCACCCACGCAAAGGGCGAACCTCTCAACTTCATTCTTCAAGCAGTGTGTAAGGCCACAGGAACGCGCAGCGTGGCGCTCCAAAGCAAGACCGCGCCCGGAATGACCCGGGCGCGGTCCAGCGGTGGCATGGGAAAAAAGATTCAGTCCATTGTGCGCCGGCACGGCGCGGCGGCGCAATCCCCGGTTGGACAGCCGACAAGCAAGCAGGGTTGCCACGCCCTGCCATGAAGCGGTCACACAAGCGGCCGATCAAATGTTGCAAGGTATTGCAAATGCATCAAGCCTTATAAAAGACTGCAAAAAATTAATGCCGCCTGGGGATTTACACGACCTGCGGATTCATGCGCCGATGGCATATCAACCGCATTTTCCATTGGATATTCAAGATGAATGCGGTGCACCCTGCAATAAACCTGCGGCTTATTCAATTTCAGAATTCCCTGTAGGCATGGAATTTCGTATAGCGAGATGCGCGCACACATATTTTTGCAGCGCCCTGCGGCCGTCCCCCTAGAATCCGCGTGTCTTGCTGTTGTGACCCACAGACAGACGCTTGTATTTTGCGCCTCCTTCCCGGGAGGCGATTTTTTGGGCGATGCCCGAAGCCACTCCGCGCCATGCACGGCAGATGTCCGGATTCGCGGGGTTGGAGATATTCGGGGCCTTCCAAAGCGGCCCACGCGATGGTGCTGCCGGCCTTGGTATTCATTTGCGCAGCGAGACCCAAGACAGGGGCCGCCCACAGGCCGGGGCATCCCGCAGGTCCTGCGGCGCGACCTCTCGGCGCGCAGCGCATGACATTCCCCCTGGAACGTGCCGGGCACGCCCCCAACCCCAGACGGCCTGCACAGGCCCGCCAAGAAGGGGCGGGCTCGCCGGCCGTCAGAAGGCCTCGGCCGGCAGCTGGGCGCAGGTCAGATCGCGCGCGCTTACCACCTGCAGCCAGGCGGTGATCTTGGGCAGCTCATAGTGGTAGAAATAGCGTATTGAGCCCATCCTGCCTGCGTTGGCAGCTATCGATAGCGCAGCATCGCGCTGCAGCACGGTCAGGGCCACGTCCAGCCACACCCAGGCCAGCACCATGTGGCCAAAGGCCTGCATGTACGGCACGGCATTCGCCAGCGCTTCCTGCGGGTTGCCCGTGGCCCAGGCTTTTTTGGTGGCGCTGCCCACCTCCTGCAGTGCCTGGGCCAGCTGGTTGGCATAAGCGGCCAGGGCCGGCTGCTGCAGGGCGCGTTCGATGGTGGCGTGGATGGTGGTGGCCAGCAGCTGCAGGCCCGCACCGCCCTGCATCAGCACCTTGCGGCCCAGCAGATCGGCCGCCTGGATGCCGTGCGTGCCCTCGTGGATCATGTTCAGGCGGTTGTCACGCCAGTACTGCTCCACCGGGAAGTCGCGCGTGTAGCCATAGCCGCCGTGGATCTGGATGGCCAGGGAGTTGGCTTCCAGGCAGTTCTCGCTGGGCCAGCTCTTGGCAATCGGTGTCAGCACCTCCAGCAGCAGCTTGGCGCGTGCGGCCTCCTCCGGCGACCCTGTGCGACCTTCGTCCACCAGCTGGGCGCAGTACAGGTTCAGCGCCAGCGCGCCTTCGCAGTACGCTTTTTGCGCCAGCAGCATGCGCTTGACGTCGGCGTGTTCAATGATGGCCACCTGCGGGCTGCTGGCGTCCTTGCCGCCTTCGGTCATACGACGGCCCTGCGGGCGGTTCTTGGCGTAGTCCAGGCTGGCGTAGTAGCCGGCCAGGCCCAGCATGGTCGCCGCCATGCCGATGCCGATGCGCGCCTCGTTCATCATGTGGAACATGCATTTGAGGCCTTCGTGCGGCCGGCCCACCAGGTAGCCGATGGCGCCTGCGCCGCCGCGCACGGGGTATTTGCCCTCGCCAAAGTTCAGCAGCGTGTTGGTGGTGCCGCGCCAGCCCAGCTTGTGGTTCAAGCCGGCCAGGGCCACGTCGTTGCGCTCGCCGGTCAACTGGCCGGTGGTGTCCACCAGCTTCTTGGGCACGATGAACAACGAGATGCCTTTCACGCCCGGAATCAGTTTGCCATCCGGCCCGGGGATCTTGGCCAACACCAGGTGCACGATGTTCTCGGTCAACTCGTGGTCGCCCGAGCTGATCCACATCTTGTTGCCCTTGAGGCGGTAGCGTGCCCCCAGCGGGTCGGCCTCAAAGTCGGCGCCATCGGGCTCGGCACGCGTGGCGATGTCGCTCAGGCTGGAGCCGGCCTGCGGCTCTGACAGCGCCATGGTGCCGGCCCAGCGGCCGTTGAATGCGTTGTCGGCAAACACCTGCTGCTGCATGGGCGTGCCGTGCACGCGCAGCAGGTTGGCGTTACCCACGGTCAGCAGGTTGGAGCCGATGCTGATGCTGGCGCAGGCAAAAAAGCTGTTGGCCGCCGCCTCCACCACATACGGCAGCTGCATGCCGCCTTGCTCGTAGGGCTGGGCCGCGCTGAGCATGCCGCTGTCCGCATAGGCCTTGCGCGCCTCGCCGGTGCAGGCGGGCTGGATGACCTTCTCGCCGTCGAAGCTGGGCTCCTGCGTGTCCACCATGCGGTTGAAAGGCGCGTACTTCTCGCGGGCGATGCGCTCGCAGGTGTCCCACACCGCGTCAAAGGTTTCGCGGCTGTGGTCGGCATAGCGGGTGCGGGCGGTCAGGCTTTCGGCGTGCAGCCAGTCATAGACCAGAAATTCCAGGGTGGAGCGCAGCTGGGACATGGTTTTGAAGCGAAATCAGCCTCCAGCGCTTGCTGAGCAAGCGCCGACAGCTATGGTTGTTGAAACTGACACACCGGGGCGCGGGGCGAGGCAAAGCCCCGCACCGGCACGGCTTCAGGCCTTGGGGTCGGGCAGGACGTTGATCGTGCCCTGCGCCGTGGCGCACAGTTTTTCCACACCGTCCTGCACGGCAAACACGTCACAGCGCGTGACGGCTTGCGAGCGGCCGGCATGGATGCAGCTGGAGCGCGCGATCAGGTATTCGCCCACGGCGGGGCGCACATAGTTGATCTTGAACTCGCTGGTGATCACCGGCACCCGCAGGGCCACGGCCCCGGCATAGGTCAGGGCGTTGTCGGCCATGTAGCTGACCACGCCGCCGTGGGCGAAGCCGTACTGCTGGGTCAGCGCCGGGCGCAGGGGCAGGCGCAGCTCGCACATGCCTTCGGCGGTCAGCTGCGTCAGCTCAGCGCCCAGCAACTGGCTGAACGGCTGGCTGGCCAGAATCTGCCGGCCAAAGGCCAGCACGGCCTCGGGCGTGGCCGCCGCGGGTGCGGCGTCGCGCGCGCCCACGCTCACAGCACCTCGAAGATACCGGCCGCGCCCATGCCGCCGCCGATGCACATGGTCACGCAGACGCGCTTGGCGCCACGGCGCTTGCCTTCGATCAGCGCATGGCCCGTCAGGCGCTGGCCCGATACGCCATAGGGGTGGCCCAGGGCGATGGCGCCGCCGTTGACATTCAGGCGCTCGTTCGGGATGCCCAGCTTGTCGCGGCAGTAGATCACCTGCACGGCAAAGGCTTCGTTGAGCTCCCACAGGTCGATATCCTCGACCTTAAGGCCCAGCTTTTTGAGCACCTTAGGGATGGCAAACACCGGGCCAATGCCCATCTCGTCGGGCTCGCAACCGGCCACGGCAAAGCCCAGGAAACGACCCAGTGGCTGCAGCCCCTTTTTGCTGGCGTAGTCCTCGTGCACCAGCACGCAAGCGCCTGCACCGTCGGAGAACTGGCTGGCGTTGCCCGCCGAAATCAAGCCACCGGGCAGCGCGCTGCGCAGGCCGGAGATGCCTTCCACGGTCGTGCCTTCCCGGATGCCCTCATCCTTGGAGACGGTGACTTGCTTGGTCGTCAGCCCCATGACCTTGTCAGCCACGCCCATGGTGACCGTGATGGGGGCAATCTCTGCATCAAACAAGCCTGCGCTTTGGGCGGCAAACGCTTTTTGCTGGCTGGCAGCACCGTATTCGTCCATGGCCGCGCGCCCAATCTGGTAGCGCTTGGCCACTTGTTCGGCCGTTTGCAGCATGCTCCAGTAGATCTCGGGCTTCATCTTCATCAGCTCGGGGTCTACGGCCATGTGCTGGTTCACCTCTTGCTGCACGCAAGAGATGGATTCCAGGCCCCCAGCCACCAGCACCTCGTTTTCGCCCGCAATGATGCGCTGCGCTGCCAGTGCAATCGATTGCAGGCCCGAGGAGCAAAAGCGGTTGATGGTCATGCCAGACGTTGTCACAGGAAGCCCTGCGCGGGTGGCAATCAACCGCGCCACGTTGCCGCCGGTCGTGCCTTCGGGCAGCGACAGGCCCATGATCACGTCTTCCACCTCGGCACCGTCGATGCCGGCGCGCTGCACAGCATGTGCAACCGCGTGGGCACCCAGCGTGGGGCCGTAGGTCATATTGAACGAACCCTTCCAACTCTTGGCCAGCGGGGTGCGCGCGGTAGAAACAATCACTGCGGATGTCATAACTTCAATCCTTCAAATTCTGGGTTTGCCAACGGCGCTTTAAGCGAACGACTTGCCTTCGGCGGCCAAGCGCGCCAACAGAGGAGCGGGTTTCCAGAACTGGGCGTCGTCGTGGGGGTTTTGAGCAAAGCGGTTCATGGCTTGCACCACATTGATCAGGCCCAGCTCGCTGGCGTAGTGCATGGGGCCACCACGGTAGATGGGGAAGCCATAGCCCGTCAGGTACACCATGTCGATGTCGCCCGACTTGCTGGCAATGCCGTCTTCAAGGATCTGCGCCCCCTCATTGACCAGGGCGAACACCAGGCGCTGCACGATTTCCTCGTCGGAAATCTTGCGCGGCGTGATGCCCTGGCTCTGGCGGTAGGTGCTGATCATGTCCAGCACTTCCTGGCTGGGGATGGCGTCGCGCTTGCCAGCCTGGTAGTCGTACCAGCCCTTGCCGGTCTTTTGGCCATAGCGCCCCATCTCGCACAGCAGGTCGGCGGTCTTGCTGTACTTCATGTGCGGTTTTTCCACATAGCGGCGCTTGCGGATGGCCCAGCCGATGTCGTTGCCGGCCAGATCGCCCATGCGGAACGGCCCCATGGCGAAGCCGAACTTCTCGACGGCCTTGTCCACCTGCTGCGGGGTGGCGCCCTCCTCGATCAGGAAGCCGGCCTGGCGGCTGTATTGCTCGATCATGCGGTTGCCGATGAAGCCGTCGCACACGCCCGAGACCACGGCCGTCTTCTTGATCTTCTTGGCGATCTGCATCACGGTGGCCAGCACGTCGTGGGCCGTGGCCTTGCCGCGCACCACCTCCAGCAGCTTCATCACGTTGGCGGGGCTGAAGAAGTGCATGCCCACCACGTCCTGCGGGCGGCGCGTGAAGGCGGCGATCTTGTCCACGTCCAGCGTGGAGGTGTTGGAGGCCAGGATGGCGCCGGGCTTGGCCACGGCGTCCAGCTGCTTGAACACGGCCTCCTTGACGCCCAGCTCCTCGAACACGGCCTCGATGATCAGGTCGCAGTCCTTCAGGTCGTCATAGGCCAGCGTGGTGGACAGCAAGGCCATGCGCTGTGCGTACTTGTCTTCCTTGAGCTTGCCCTTCTTGACCTGGGCCTCGTAGTTCTTGCGGATGGTGGCCACGCCACGGTCCAGCGCCTCCTGCTTGGTCTCCAGAATGGTCACGGGGATTCCGGCATTCAGGAAGTTCATGCTGATGCCGCCGCCCATGGTGCCGGCGCCGATCACGCCCACCTTCTGGATGGCGCGCACCGGGGTGTCGGCGGGCACGTCGGCGATCTTGGAGGCCGCGCGCTCGGCCATGAACAGGTGGCGCAGCGCACGCGACTCGGGCGTCCACATCAGGTTGACGAACAGCTCGCGCTCGAAGTCCAGGCCTTCCTGGAACTTGCGCCGCGTTGCGGCTTCCACGGCGTCCACACACTTTAGGGGCGCGGGGTAGTTCTTGGACATGCCCTTGACCATGTTGCGCACAAAGCCGAAATAGGCATCGCCCTGGGGGTGCTTGCACTTCAGGTCGCGCACCAGAGGCAGGGCCTCGTTACCGTCGGCATGGCGCTCGCCCACGGTCTGGGCCAGGGCCAGGGCCTCGGCGGCCAGCGCTTCGGGGCTGGAGGCCAGCTTGTCGAACAGCTTTTGCCCGGGGATCTGCGCCAGCAGCTCGCTTTTCACGGCCTCGCCGCTGACGATCATGTTCAGTGCCGGCTCCACGCCGATGGCGCGCGGCAGGCGCTGCGTGCCCCCGGCGCCGGGCAGCAGGCCCAGTTTGACTTCCGGCAGGGCCACGGTGGTGCCGGGCGCCGCAATCCGGTAGTGGCAGCCCAGGGCCAACTCCAGCCCGCCGCCCATGCACACGCTGTGGATGGCGGCCACCACGGGCTTGCCGGACTGCTCCACCTGCGCGATCACGGTGTGCAGGTTCGGCTCCTGCAGGGCCGCCTCCTTGCCGAATTCCTTGATGTCCGCACCGCCCGAGAAGGCCTTGCCGGCACCGGTGATCACGATGGCTTGCACGCTGCTGTCGGTGTTGGCCTGGTTCAGGCCTTCGATGACCGCACGGCGGGTGGACAGCCCCAGGCCATTGACCGGAGGATTGTTGAGCGTGATCACGGCCACGGCGCCGTGGACCTTGTATTCAGCCGTCATGGCTTGTCTCCTTCAGTTCTATGAAAAAAGAACGGGCGTTCTGCAATTCATTCTAGGAAGGGTGCTGGCACAACGCCATCGCGTTTTGCCCTGTGTTTGTCTCAACTGGGACATCTGGGCCAAGGCAGGTTCTGCAGGTCGGAACACCGCCCAGCGCCCCACCGGTGCGCCGGGGGCACGGCCACGATCCGACCAACGGTCAGGACCGTGCCTGTGGTGTGGCGCAGTTCTTGCGATGCGGTCTGCGCAAGCGCAGCGCCGGAGGGGCTGTGGCTGCAATAAAACGCTGGGGAAAGCCATAGCCATGCCGGTCAGGGCTGCCCCAACAATGTGCACAGCGCGTGCCGTGGCGCGTGCATTCAACCCCTATCGGAAGGCTCACTCTATGCAACGCAAAACATTCATTCGCCTGAGTACCTCCTGGGCCGCCGCCGCCCTGCTGGGCACGGCATCCCTGGGCGCCCATGCGGCGGACCCCATCCTGATCGGTGTGCCCATCCCCATGACCGGGCCCAACACCCAGTATGGCGACGAGGTGCAGGCGGGTTTGTTGACTGCCGTGGAGGCGCTGAACGCCGCCGGCGGCATGAATGGCCGCATGTACAAGCCCGTGCTGATCGATGATGCCTGCGAACCCAAGCAGGCCGTGCCAGCCGCCAACCGCGTGCTCAATTCGGGTGCCAAGTTCGCCATCACCCACGTCTGCTCGGGCGTGACCATTCCCGCCTCCAAGATCTATGAGGAAGAAGGCATCGTCGCCATCACCCCTGGCGCCACCGCGCCCCAGGTGACCGACGGCCTCAAGGGCCACTACTTCTTCCGCACCATCGGCCGCGATGACCAGCAAGGCCCGTTCGCCGCCAAGTTCATCGCCAACAAGATCAAGCCCAAGGCCGTGGCCGTGCTGCACGACAAGCAGACCTATGGCGCCGGCGTGGCCCAGCACGTGAAGAACACGCTGGACAGCCTGAAGGTGCCCGTGGTGATGTACGACGGCCTGAATGCCGGCGACAGCGACTATTCCGCCGTGATCACCAAGCTCAAGACCGCCAAGGTCGATGCCGTGTTCTTCGGCGGCTACCACCCTGAAATGGGCCTGCTGCTGCGCCAGGCCAAGGAGCAAGGCCTGCAGACCCGCTGGATCGGCCCCGAAGGCGTGTTCAACCAGGGCCTTATCGAGATCGCCGGCCCCGCCGTCGAGGGCATGATGTTCACCTTCCCCGCCGACTTCAGCCAGCGCCCCGAGAACAAGTCCGTGGTCGAGGCCTTCAAGAAGGCCAAGCGCTCGGCCAACGGCGCCTACCAGATGCCCGCCTACGCGGCCCTGCAGGTGCTGGACAAGTCGATGAAGGCCGTGGGCCCCGACGCCAAGAAGGTGGCCGCCTACATGCACGCCAACACCTTCGACACCGTGATCGGCAAAGTGGCGTTCGACGCCAAGGGCGACCTGAAGGACTTCGAGTTCGTGGTGTTCGAGCTGGCCAAGGACGGCAGCCGCAAGGCCGTGCAATAAACCACGGCCCCGTCATGCACAAGGGCACCTCGCGGTGCCCTTTTTTGATGGCGGCAAGAATATCAACAAAAACGGCCGCTAGCGCTTACCTATCCAGCGCCAGCAGCTATGGTTTTCACACCTCCAGCCATTCCTTGCGGATGTGCTGGTTGGCCTTCAGCCCTTCGGGCGTGCCGTCGAACACGATGGCGCCGTGGCCCATGACCAGGGCACGGTCGGAGATGCGCATGGCGATCGTCAGCTTCTGCTCGATCAACAGCACCGACACCCCGCGCTGCTTGATCTTCTGCAGGTACTCGCCCACCAGCTCGACGATCTTGGGCGCCAGCCCTTCCGTGGGTTCGTCGATGATGATCAGGTCCGGGTCGCCCATCAGCGTGCGGCACAGGGTCAGCATCTGCTGCTCGCCGCCGGACATGACGCCGGCCTCGGTGTGCTGGCGCTCCTTGAGGCGCGGGAACATGGCGTACATGTCGTCAAAGCCCCAGCGGCTGCCCTTGCCGCGGCCCTTCTGGCCCAGCAGCAGGTTCTGGTGCACGGTCAGGTTGGGGAACACGTCGCGGCTTTCGGGCACATAGCCCAGGCCCAGGTGCGCGATCTCGTAGGTCTTGTGGCCGTGCAGGGCGCGGTCCTTCCAGGTGATCTCGCCCTCCCAGTCCACCAGCCCCATGATGGCCTTGGCGGTGGTGGAGCGGCCCGAGCCATTGCGCCCCAGCAGGGCCACGATCTCGCCGGGCTGCACGGCAAAGTCCACGCCGTGCAGCACATGGCTCTTGCCGTAATAGGCGTGCAGGTTATTGATCTTCAACATGGTGTCTCCCCCTCCTCAATGCAGGGCCGCCTGCTCTTCGGCAATGACCGAACCCAGGTAGGCCTCCTGCACCCGTGGATTGGCGCGCACCGCCTCCGGTGTGTCGAAGGCGATCACCTCGCCGTAGACAACCACGGCAATCTTGTCGGCCAGCCCGAACACCACGCCCATGTCGTGCTCCACGGTCAGCAAGGTCTTGCCCACGGTCACCTCGCGGATCAGGTTGATGAAGCGTGCGGTCTCGCTGTTGCTCATGCCGGCCGTGGGTTCGTCCAGCAGGATCACGTCGGCCCGCCGGCGATGGTGATGCCGATCTCCAGCGCGCGCTGCTCGGCATAGGTCAGGTTCACGGCCAGCTCGTCGCGCTTCTTGTGCAGGCCGATCTGCTCCATCAGCTGCTTGGCACGCTCGTTGACCGCATCCATGCGCGACAGGAAACGCAAGAAGGTGTAGCGGTAGCCCATGCTCCACAGCACGCCGCAGCGCAGGTTCTCGAACACGCTGAGCTTGGGGAAGATGTTGGTGATCTGGAAGCTGCGCGACAGGCCCAGGCGGTTGATCTCGTACGGCTGGCGGCCGTCAATGCGCTGGCCGTGCAGCAGCACTTCGCCGCTGGTGGGGGCGAAGCGCCCGCTAATGAGGTTGAACAGCGTGCTCTTGCCCGCGCCGTTGGGTCCGATGATGGCCACGCGCTCGCCGGCCTGCACGGCCAGGTCGGCGCCGCGGATGATCTCGGTCTTGCCAAAGCTCTTGCGCAGGCCGCGCAGCTCCAGCGCATAGGTGGATGTGTGCGTCATCAGTGGCCCTCCGCGCGCTGGATCTCGTGCTCAATCTCTTCCTGGATCTGGCCCCAGTGGCGCAGGTACTCGCGGCGCGTCAGCTCGAACAGGCCCAGCCCGGTCGCAAAGACCAGCACCGCCCCCAGCCAGCTGTCCACGCTGCGCACGTTCAGCTGCATGCCCATGAAGCGCAGCGTGTCGCCCAGCGCGCTGTTGAGCTGCAGGTGGTAGAGCATCTCCACCACCGCCGCCAGCCCCACCAGCATGGCCAGCGCCGTGCCGGCCAGCGCCAGGTAGGCGCCAAAGATGCGGCCCAGCTTGCCGTACTTGGCCAGGCGCAGGTTCATCATGATCAGGCTGGCGATGCCGCCGGGCGCATACATCACCATGAACAGGAAGATCAGGCCCAGGTACAGCATCCAGGCCTTGGTCAGCTCGGACAGGAACACCGTGGCAATCACCATCAGCACGCCACCGATGATGGGGCCGAAGAAGAAGGTGGCGCCCCCCAGGAAGGTGAACAGCAGGAAGGTGCCGGAGCGGATGATGCTGACGCTGTCCATGGCGGTGACGATCTCGAAGTTGATCGCCGCCAGCCCACCACCGATGCCGGCGAAAAAGCCCGCGATGATGAAGCCCATGTAGCGCACGCGCTGGGTGTTGTAGCCGACGAAGGCCACGCGCTCGGGGTTGTCGCGCACGGCGTTGAGCATGCGGCCCAGCGGCGTGGCGGTGAAGGCAAACATCAGCGCCGTGCAGACGAAGCAGTAGAAGGCGATGAGGTAGTACACCTGGATGCCCGGGCCGAAGTCCAGCCCCAGCAAAGGCTGGCCATAGACGCGGTTGGTGGTGATGCCGCCCTCGCCGCCGAAGAAGCCCGGCAGCATCAGCGACATGGCCGCCACCAACTCGCCCACGCCCAGCGTGATCATGGCGAAGGTGGTGCCAGACTTCTTGGTCGTCACCCAGCCCAGCACGGCGGCAAAGAACATGCCGGCCAGGCCGCCCACCACGGGGATCAGCACCAGCGGAATCGGCAGGCTGCCGTCGGCGGCGCGGTTCATGGCGTGGATGGCCACGAACGAGCCCAGGCCGGTGTACACCGCGTGGCCGAAGCTGAGCATGCCGCCCTGCCCCAACAGGATGTTGTAGGACAGGCAGATGATGATGGCGTAACCCATCTGACTGAGCATGGTCAGCGCCAGCGAGCTGGTGAACACATGGGGCGCGGCGATCAGCAGCAGCGCGAACACGCCCCAGACCACCATGCGCCCGATGTTCCAGGGCTTGAAGCGGTAATAGGCCGGTGCGGTGCGCGCGGCGCCCCCGCCCGGAACGGGCACGACTTCGTTGGGCATGTGCGGAATCAGGATGGCGGACATGGGATCAATCCTCCCGGGTGCCCATCAGCCCCTTGGGGCGGAAGATGAGCATGAGGACCAGGAACAGGTACGGCAGGATGGGCGCCATCTGCGAGATCGTCAGGCTGAGCAGCGACCAGCCGAAGCTCTCAGGCGTCAGTTGCAGGCCCAGGGCCTGCAGCGCGCTGGCGCCGGAGTAGTCCAGCGCCACGGCAAAGGTCTGCACCACGCCGATCAGCAGCGAGGCCAGGAAGGCCCCGGCCAGCGAACCCAGGCCACCGACCACCACCACCACGAAGATGATGGAGCCGACCGACATGGCCATGGCCGGCTCCGTCACATAGGTGTTGCCGCCGATCACGCCGGCCAGCCCGGCCAGGGCGCAGCCGCCGCCGAACACCAGCATGAACACGCGTGGCACGTTGTGGCCCAGGGCCTCGACCATCTCGGGCTTTTTCAGCGCCGCCTGGATCACCAGGCCGATGCGCGTGCGCGTCAGCAGCAGCCACACGGCCAGCAGCATCAGCAGCGCCATCAGCATGATGAAGGAGCGCGACTTGGGAAACTGCGTGCCGTACAGCGTGAACAGCGGCCCCTGCAGCGACGGCGGCAGGCCGTAGGGCACGGCGCTGCGCCCCCAGACCAGCTGCACCACCTCCAGCACCAGGTAGGACAGGCCGAAGGTGACCAGCAGCTCCGGCACATGGCCGTACTTGTGCACCTTGCGCAGGCTGTAGCGCTCGAACACCGCGCCCAGCGCGCCGACCAGCAGCGGCGCCAGCAGCAGCGCCGGCCAGAAGCCGATGACGCCCGAGAGCATGTAACCGAAGTAGGCACCCAGCATGTAGAAGCTGGTGTGCGCGAAATTGAGCACGCCCATCATGCTGAAGATGAGCGTCAGGCCCGAACTTAGCATGAACAGCAGCAGCCCGTAGCTGATGCCGTTGAGCATGGAGATGGTAAAAAATTCAAGATTCATCAGACCCTACCCGCGCTGAAGCCACTGCGGCCCGCCGCGTGCGCGGGCCGTACCCACCCGCAGCGCAGGGTCGCGCTGCGGGGCCATGCACCCCGCCGGTCAGCTGGGGCGCTTCATCTGGCAGGACGTGGGGGTGCTGGCCACGTAGGGTTCGAAGAACTTCACCTGCTTGAAGGTGTGGCCTGTGTTTTCCATGTCCATCGGGTTCTGCGCATCGGTCTTGTCCCAGCGGCTGATGTACAGGCCCTGCTGCAGCTGGTGGTCCTGCTTGCGCATCTCCACCTCGCCGTTGAAGCTCTTGAACTTCATGCCCTCCATCACCGCCGCCACCTTCACGGGGTCGGTGCTCTTGGCACGCTTGAAGGCCTCGCTGAGCATGGCAAAGCCGTGGTAGACGGCGCCGGTGTACATGTCGTCGTTGAACTTGGCCTTGAAGCCCTTGACCACGTCATTGATCGGTCCGGGCTGGTTGGTGTACGAGTACGCCACCATGTAGACCTTGCCCGCCGCGCCCGCGCCCATGGCCGTAGGCACGCCGGTGGTGGCGCCGTAGTAGGTGTAGAACTTGACGTTGTTCAGGCCCGCATCGTTGGCGGCCTTGATCAGCAGCGACAGGTCCGAGCCCCAGTTGCCAGTGATCACGCTGTCGGCGCCGGACTGCTTGATCTTGGCGATGTAGGGCGAGAAGTCGCGCACCTGCGCCAGCGGGGCCATGTCGTCGCCCACGATCTCGATGTCGGGGCGCTTGCGCTGCAGCATCTCCTTGGCGTACTTGCTGACCTGGTGGCCGTGCGCGTAGTTCTGGTTCATGAGGTAGACCTTCTTCACCTCGGGCTGGTCCTTCATGTAGGTGGTCAGCGCCTCCATCTTCATCGAGGTGTCGGCATCCAGGCGGAAGTGCCAGTAGCTGCACTTGCTGTTGGTCAGGTCGGGGTCCACGGCGGCGTAGTTCAGGTACAGCACTTCCTTGCCCTTGTTGCGGGCGTTGTGCTTTTCCAGCGCGTCCATGATGGCCAGCGCCGGGCCCGAGCCATTGCCCTGCACCACGTAGCGCACGCCCTGGTCCATCGCCGAGCGCAGGGCGCTGGTGGTCTCCTGGGGGCTGAGCTTGTTGTCGATGGGGATGATCTCGAACTTCACCCCGGCAGGATTGTTCTTGCTGAACTCCTCGGCCAGGTACTGCCAGCTCTTCATCTGGTTGGTCCCCAGCGCGGCCATCAGACCCGACAAGGGGTCCAGCCACGCGATCTTGACGGTCTCGCCCTGCTGCGCCACGGCAGCGCCGGCACAGCTGAGCAACACGGAAGCGGCCACGGTCTTCAACACAAACTGCATGCTTGTCTCCTGCATTGGAATGGGATGGGTTGGTTGGAACTCACCGAAACACCCGACAAGCGTAGTCAGCCTTGCGTCAAACACGCATGGTGGTTTCACTCTTGGGACTATCCCCCTCCGTAGGAATACCCATAAAAAAAAGAGCACCTGGCGCTCATCCACACTGGGTTTCAGATACTTTTCATATCCGAACCAAGGGTGGATGAGCGCCAGGCGCTCATGATTTCTCAGCCCGCCGCACGGCGGGCACCGGCGCTCAGGCCGTGGGCAGCTTGTAGTCCTTGAGCAGCTCGCGCAGCTTGGTCTTGAGCATCTTGCCGGTCGCACCCAGGGGGATGGCATCGACGAACACCACGTCGTCCGGGATCTGCCACTTGGCGGTCTTGCCCTCGAAGAAGGCCAGCAGATCCTCGCGCGAGACCTCGGCGCCCGGCTTCTTGGCCACGGCCACGATGGGGCGCTCGTCCCACTTGGGGTGCGGCATGCCGATGCAGGCCGCCATGGCCACGGCCGGGTGGCCCATGGCGATGTTCTCCACATCAATCGAGCTGATCCATTCGCCGCCGGACTTGATCACGTCCTTGGTGCGGTCCGTGATCTGCATGAAGCCATCGGCATCGATGGTCGCCACGTCCCCGGTGGGGAACCAGCCCAGGCCCTGCTCATCCAGGATCAGCGGGCTGTCGCCCTTGTAGTAGCGGTCGATGATCCAGGGGCCGCGCACCAGCAGGTCGCCATAGGTCTTGCCGTCCCAGGGCTGGTCCTTGCCGTCGTGGCCGACGATGCGCATGTCCACGCCGAAGATGCAGCGGCCCTGCTTTTGCAGCAGGCGGCGCTGTTCGGCCTTGGGCAGGTCCAGGTGCTTGTTCTTGAGCGTGCCCAGAGTGCCCAGCGGGCTCATCTCGGTCATGCCCCAGGCGTGCAGCACGCGCACGTTGTAGGTGTCCTCGAACATGTCGATCATGGCCGGCGGGCAGGCCGAGCCGCCGATCACCGTGCGGTTCAGGGTGCGGAACTTCAGGCCGTTCTGCTGCGCATGGCCCAGCAGCATCTGCCAGACCGTGGGCACGCCGGCGGCAAAGGTCACACCCTCGGCCTCGATCAGCTCGTACAGCGACTTGCCATCCAGCGCCGGGCCGGGGAACACCACCTTGGCCCCGGTCAGCGCGGCCGAGTACGGCAGGCCCCAGGCGTTGACGTGGAACATGGGCACCACGGGCAGCACCGCATCGCGCGAGGACAGGCACATCACGTCGGGCAATGCCGCGCCATAGGCGTGCAGCACGGTGGAGCGGTGGCTGTACAACGCCGCCTTGGGGTTGCCCGTGGTGCCGCTGGTGTAGCACATGCTGGACGCCGTGTTCTCGTCCAGCTGCGGCCAGCGGTAGTGCGGCGACTGGCCGCCGATCCAGGCCTCATAGCTGATCAGCCCGGGGATGCCGCTGTCGGCCGGCAGCTTGTCGGCATCGCACAGCGCCACCCACTGGCGCACCGTGGGGCACTTGGCGTGCACGGCCTGGATGATGGGCAGGAAGGTCATGTCGAAGCACAGCACCTGGTCTTCGGCGTGGTTGACGATCCAGGCCACCTGGTCCGGGTGCAGGCGCGGGTTGATGGTGTGCAGCACGCGGCCCGAGCCGCTGACGCCGTAGTACATCTCCATGTGGCGGTAACCGTTCCAGGCCAGGCTGGCGACGCGGTCGCCATGCGCCAGCTTCATCGCATCCAGCGTATTGGCCAGCTGCTTGGCGCGCCCGCACAGGTCCTGGTAGGTGTAGCGGTGGATGTCGCCCTCGACCCGGCGCGACACGATCTGCGCATCACTGTGGTGGCGCGCGGCAAATTCAATCAGATTCGAGATCAGCAGCTGCTGGTTCTGCATCAAGCCTTGCATGGAAATGGTGCTCCTGGTTTTTATGGTGCTGCACGGCCACGGCCCATCGCCGCCACGCGCGCATTCACCCCCATCCTAAGCGCATGTCCCGCACTGCGGGTGCGGGCTTTCCTGCATGCATGTGTCGCCCAGGCGTCACTTGGACGGCAATTCGCCGCGTGCCGTGCGCGGCCGAGGCCCCAATCGCCCAGGGCGTGCAAGGTCAAGCCGCTTGGCCACAATGGTGGGCATGCATTCCCCTGACGGTTCCCCCACCCCGGACTGGCACACCGGCTTTGCCGCCCTGGGCCCGGCGTTTCTGACCCACCTGCCCCCCACCCCGCTGCCCGCCCCCGCCTGGGTGGCGCACAGCGAAGAGGTGGCGCAGCTGGTCGGCCTGCCCCCGGGCTTCATGCCGTCCGAGACGGCCTTGCAGGCCTTCAGCGGCAACACCATGCTGCCCGGCAGCCAGCCCTATGCCAGCGTCTACAGCGGCCACCAGTTCGGCGTGTGGGCCGGGCAGTTGGGCGATGGCCGCGCCCTGCACCTGGGCGAGACCACTGAGGGCTGGGAGCTGCAACTCAAGGGCGCAGGCCGCACCCCGTATTCGCGCGGCGGCGACGGCCGGGCCGTGCTGCGCTCGTCCATCCGCGAGTTCCTGTGCAGTGAAGCCATGCACGCCCTGGGCATTCCCACCACGCGCGCGCTGTGCCTGACCGCCTCGCCCGCCCCGGTGCACCGCGAGACCATGGAAACCGCCGCCGTGGTCACGCGGGCCGCGCCCAGCTTCATCCGCTTTGGCCATTTCGAGCACTTTGCCGCCCGCGACATGCAGACCGAGCTGCGCGCCCTGGCCGACTATGTGATCGACCGCTACGACCCCGACTGCCGCCAGGGCTGGTCCGGCCAGGATGCCGAGGGCCGGGCCCTGCACGGCAACGCCTACGCGGCCCTGCTGCATGCCATCGGCCAGCGCACGGCCACCCTGCTGGCGCACTGGCAGGCCGTGGGCTTTTGCCACGGCGTGATGAACACCGACAACATGAGCGTGCTGGGCCTGACCATCGACTACGGCCCCTTCCAGTTCCTCGACGGCTTCGACCCCGGCCACATCTGCAACCACAGCGACCACCAGGGGCGCTACGCCTTCAACAAGCAGCCCCAGATCGCCTACTGGAACCTGTTCTGTCTGGGCCAGGCCCTGCTGCCGCTGATCGAAGACCAGGACGTGACCGTGGCGGCGCTGGAAGCCTACCGCCCGGCCTTCAGCCAGGCCTTTCGCACCCTGGTGTGCCGCAAGCTGGGCCTGCCCGGTGCCGAACTGCAGCACGAAGCAGCCGCCACCGCCACCATCGGCCAGCTGCTGGAATTGCTGGCGGCCCAGCGCGTGGACCACAGCATCTTCTGGCGGCGCCTGTCGCTGTCGGCCCAGGACGGCGACCCCGAGCGCACGCGCGAGCTGTTCCTGGACACCGAGGCCTTCGACCGCTGGTTGCTCACCTATCAAGAGCTGTCTGCGCAGATGGGACAAGCGCCAGACGCCAATTTGATGCTGAACACTAACCCCGCCTTCGTGCTGCGCAACCATGTGGGCGAGCTGGCCATTCGCGCCGCGCAGCAAGGCGACTTCAGCGTGGTGCAATCCTTGCACCAGGTGCTGCGTACCCCGTTTGACGACCACCCGGCGCACCGCGCCTGGGCCGACTTCCCGCCCGACTGGGCGTCCTCCATCGCCATCAGCTGCTCCTCATGACCTACCCCATCCAGAAAACCGACGCCGAATGGCTGGACACCCTGCGTGCCAATGGGGCCGAACCCGTGGCCTACCAGGTCACACGCCACGCCGCCACGGAGCGCCCCTTCACCGGCCGCTACGAACAGCACTGGGCCGACGGCAGCTACCACTGCATCTGCTGCGGCGCCAAGCTGTTCGATGCAGACACCAAGTTCGACGCCGGCTGCGGCTGGCCCAGCTTCCACCAGGCCATCCCCGGCGCCATCACCGAGATCGTGGACCACAGCCACCACATGGTGCGCACCGAAACCGTGTGCAGCCAGTGCGGCGCCCACCTGGGCCATGTGTTTGAGGATGGCCCCCAGCCGACCGGTTTGCGCTACTGCATGAACTCGGCCTCGCTGCAGTTCCAGGAACCCGAGGCCTGAAGGCGTGCGCCCCTGTGGGGCCAGCCAGCCCCGGGCGCCGTCGGTCTTGCCCGGCGACCGGCGCGCGCTCGGTGACTGAAACCCTTGGACTTCCCGGATTTGTGCACCCGCCAGCCCCCGGGGCTATGGCATGCTTGGCATCTTTTCGCATGACCCTGGGCCCTGCGACGCCCGAATGCTTTTCATGAAACTGCTGATCGACTTTTTCCCCATCATTTTGTTTTTCGCGGCCTTCAAGGTCTGGGGCATCTACGCCGCCACGGCGGTGGCCATCGTGGCCACCATCGCGCAGATCGCCTACCTGCGCATCAAGACGGGCAAGGTCGAGACCATGCAATGGCTGAGCCTGGGGGTCATCGTGCTGTTCGGCGGCGCCACCCTGATCGCCCACGATGAGAATTTCATCAAGTGGAAGCCCACTGTGCTGTACTGGCTGATGTGCGGCGCCCTGCTGGTGGGCCTGGTGCTGTTCAAGAAGAACTTCCTCAAGAGCCTGATGGGCGCGCAGCTGCAACTGCCCGAGCCAGTCTGGACCACGCTGAACTGGGCCTGGACCGGCTTCTTCGCCGTCATGGGCGTGCTCAACCTGTGGGTGGCCTACAACTTTGACACCGACGCCTGGGTCAATTTCAAGATGTTCGGCGGCATGGGTTTGATGCTGCTGTTCGTCGTGGGCCAGGCCTTCTACCTGGGCCGCTACCTCAAGGACGGCGAGCAGGCCCCCTCGCAGGAGCGCGGCCATGAGTGAGGCCATCACCGCCGCCGCCATCGAGCAGGTGCTGCGCGCCCAACTGGCGCCCACCCAGCTCGAAGTCATCGATGAAAGCGGCGCCCACGCCGGCCACGCCGGCGCCAACGGCACGGGTTTTGGCACCCACTTTCGCGTACGCATTGCCTCACCATTTTTTGAAGGCAAGAGCCGCGTGGCACGCCACCGTGTTGTGTATGATTCCTTGCAGCATTTCATCGACCAAGGCCTTCATGCTTTAGCCATCGAAGTGCTTTGACGAACCCCATTGCTAGAAACGCCAACGGTCGTTGGCGGCAATCACCTACTCTTACCTCTTTGTTGGATTTCCGCATGAAAAAACAGCTTTTGCCCAGCCTCGTGGCTGTCGCCGTGTTGGGCACAGCCGCCCTTTCGGCTTCTGCGCAAAACTTGGCCATCGTCAATGGCAAGCCCGTGCCTCTGGAGCGCGTGAAGGTGCTCAAGCAGCAGATCGAGCGCTCGGGACGCCAGGTGCCTGCAGAGATGGAGGTCCAGATCAAGGAAGAAGTGATTGCCCGTGAAATCTTCCTGCAGGAAGCCACCAAGCGCGGCCTGGATGCCACGCCCGAATACAAGCAGCAGATGGACCTGGCCCGCCAGACCATCCTGATCCGCGAGCTGTTCGTGGACTACCAGAAGAAGAACCCCGTGACCGACGCCGAGATCAAGGCCGAGTACGACAAGTTCGTGGCGGCCAACGCCGGCAAGGAATACCGCGCCAGCCACATCCTGGTGGAATCCGAAGACCGCGCCAAGGCCATCATTGCCGAAGTCAAGGCCGGCAAGAAGTTCGAAGACATCGCCAAGAAGGAGTCCAAGGACCCCGGATCGGGCGCCCAAGGCGGCGACCTGGGCTGGGCCAGCCCGCGAACTATGTGCCCGAGTTCACCGAGGCCATGGTCAAGCTGCAAAAGGGTGGCCTGACCGATGCGCCCGTGAAGAGCCAGTTTGGCTGGCACATCATCCGCGTGGACGACCTGCGCGACGCCCAGCTGCCTTCGCTGGACGACATCAAGCCCCAGATCGCCGAGCAGCTGGAACAGCAAAAGATGATGCAGTTCCAGGAATCCCTGCGCGCCAAGGCCAAGGTGCAATAAGCCCCGTGCCCATAGGCCAGCAAAAAGCGACCCATCGGGTCGCTTTTTTCATGGCCGGCAGGGCCTGCGCCCTGCCTGGCTGCACCCGCCCACTCAGGCGCCGCGCGTGATCGGCACCTGCGCGTCGCGGCCGTAGGTGCCCCACTTGCCCAGCTCCCACTTGGCGATCGCGTTGCGGTGCACTTCGTCCGGGCCGTCGGCAAAGCGCAGCGTGCGCGCCGTGGCGTAGGCGTGGGCCAGGGGGAAGTCCTGGCTCATGCCGCCGCCGCCGTGGACCTGCATCGCCCAGTCGATCACATCGCAGGCCAGCTTGGGCGCCACCACCTTGATCATGGCGATTTCGGTGCGTGCCACCTTGTTGCCCACGGTGTCCATCATCCACGCGGCCTTGAGCGTCAGCAGGCGCGCCATGTCGATGCGACAGCGCGCCTCGGCAATGCGCTCCTGGGTCACGGTCTGCTGGGCAATCGTCTTGCCGAAGGCCACGCGGCTGGAGGCGCGCTGGCACATCAGCTCCAGCGCACGCTCGGCCTGGCCGATGAGGCGCATGCAGTGGTGGATGCGGCCAGGGCCCAGGCGGCCCTGGGCGATCTCGAAGCCACGGCCTTCGCCCAGCAGGATGTTGCTGACCGGCACGCGCACGTTCTCGAAATACATCTCCATGTGGCCGTGCGGTGCATCGTCGTAGCCCAGCACGCTCAGCGGACGCACCACGCGCACGCCGGGGGCATCGGCCGGCACCAGCACCATGCTCTGCTGCGAGTGCTTGGGCGCATCGGGGTCGGTCTTGCCCATGGTGATGTAGATGGCGCAGCGCGGGTCGCCCGCCCCGGAGATCCACCACTTGTGGCCGTTGATGACGTACTCGTCGCCCTGGCGCTCGATGCGGGTGCAGATGTTGGTGGCATCGCTGGAGGCCACCTCGGGTTCGGTCATCGCGAAGGCGGAGCGGATTTCACCGCGCAGCAAGGGCAGCAACCACTGGTCGCGGTGCTCCTGGGTGCCGTAGCGGGCAATGGTTTCCATGTTGCCGGTGTCGGGCGCCGAGCAGTTGAAGACTTCCGATGCCCAGCCCACACGGCCCATGATTTCGGCCAGCGGCGCGTACTCCTGGTTGGTCAGACCGGCACCGCGCACGCCGGCGATCTCGGCGCTGTCCTGGGGCAGGAACAGGTTCCACAGATCCTGGGCCTTGGCCTTGTCCTTGAGGTCTTCGATGACCTTCAGCGGGGTCCAGCGCTTGCCCGCCTGGGTGTTGGCCTCCAGCTCGTGGTGGACGGCCGCTTCGGCGGGATAGATGTGCTCGTCCATGAAGCGCAGCAACCGCGCCTGCAGTTCCTTGGTCTTGGGGGAGTAGTCGAAATCCATGGAGTGCTCCTTTTCATTAACAGGCAAACATGGGCGTGCACTGCCCCCCGGCAGCTGCAGCCGTCTAACACACGAGGGGAAAACTGGGGTGCGGCCCCTGCGCCGCCGGGCTCAGGCGCCGTGCTTTTGCGCGTAGGACCAGGCCAGCTGCGCCATGGGCCGCGCGGTATCGCCCGCGGCCTTGGCCTGCGCGCTGGAGGCGGTCCCCGCCTCGACCCGCTTGGCAATGCCCTGCAAGATGGCCGCGATGCGGAACATGTTGTAGGCCAGGTAGAAATTCCAGTCGGCCTGCAGCTGCTGCGGCGTGGCCAGCCCGGTGCGCTCGCAGTAGCGGCGCATGTATTCGGCTTCGCTGGGAATGCCCAGGGCTGCAATGTCCAGACCGCCAATGCCGCGCCCCAGGCTGGCCGGAATGTGCCAGGCCATGCAGTGGTAGCTGAAGTCGGCCAGGGGGTGGCCCAGCGTGGACAGCTCCCAGTCCAGCACGGCCACCACCTGCGGGGCATCGGCGACGAACATGAGGTTGTCCATGCGGTAGTCGCCATGGACGATGGAGACCTTGCTGTCGTCCTTGGCGCTGGCCGGCATGTTCATCGGCAGCCAGGCCATCAGCTTGTCCATCTCGTCAATCGGCTGGGTGACCGAGGCCACGTACTGCTTGCTCCAGCGGCCGATCTGGCGCTCGAAATAGTTGCCCGGCTTGCCGTAGTCGGCCAGGCCCTGGCGTGTCACATCGACCGTGTGCAGCGCAGCCATCACGCGGTTCATCTCGTCATAGATCGCACCACGCTGCTGCGGCGTCATGCCGGGCAGAGACTGGTCCCACAGCACGCGGCCGGCCTTGAACTCCATGATGTAGAAGGCGCGCCCGATGATGGACTCGTCCTCGCACAGGGCATACATGTGCGGCACGGGGACATCGGTCCCGGCCAGCCCCTGCATGACCTTGAATTCACGCTCGATCGCATGCGCCGAGGGCAGGAGCTTGGCGACCGGGCCGGGCTTGGAGCGCATCACATAGCTGCGCCCCGGCGTGACCAGTTTGTAGGTGGGGTTGGATTGTCCGCCCTTGAACATCTCCACCGTGATCGGGCCTGCAAAGCCCGCCACCTGGGCGCTCATCCAGACCTCCAGAGCCGACACATCGAACGCATGGGTGTCGGAAACTGGCTTGGTACCTACAAAATGGTCAAAGTTACTCATGGTTGTTTAAAGGTCAGTTTCCACAATGCGCAGCAGCGCATCGCGGTCGCGCACCACCAGACCCCCCGGTTCGATCCGGATGATGTCCTCGCGCTCCATGCCCTTGAGCTCCTGGTTCACGCGCTGGCGTGAAGCCCCGAGCAACTGGGCCAACTCTTCCTGCGCCAGCTGCAGGCCGATGCGCACTTCCTCGGCATGCGCCAGGCTGGGAATGCCATAGCTGCGCACCAGGTGCAGCAGCTGCTTGGCCAGCCGCGCGCGCAGCGGCAGCGTGTTCAGGTCCTCGACCAGGCCGTACAGCTGACGGATGCGGCGCGCCGCCAGCCACAGCATGGCCTCGTAGAACTCGGTGTGCGTCGCCAGGATGCGCTTGAAGTCCGCCTTGGCCACGCACAGCAGCGTGGTCGCCCCGTGGGCATACGCGTCGTGCGTGCGGCGATCCCCGTCGAAGATCGAGGTATCGCCAAACCACAGCCCCGGCTCCACATAGGTCAGCGTGATCTGCTTGCCCGTGATGGACGTCGAGCTCACCCGCACGGCCCCCTTGGCACACGCAAACCATTCCTCCGGCACTTCGCCGCGGGCGCAGATCAAAGCACCATCCTTGAATCGTTTGACGTAAGCGCATCGGAGTATGTCGTGCCGCAGCGAAGGTGAGAGGGATGAAAACCAGCGACCTGCATTGATCGCTTCACGTTCTTCGATAGTAAGAATCGGGTCGTCCATATCCTGTCGTTTCTGTGACTGAAAACCGGACCATTGTCGCGTCAGAGACCAGCCGCTTGGGGTCTGAACGCGCGCCCTGGGCATGAACTTGTCCAGAAAGTGACAGTCTGGATCGTGCTCACGCCCCAAATAAAGGGTAAACCCTTAACTCTTTGATGCTGCACGCGTTTTCCAGCCCCAGGCTGTGCACCACACCACGGTCCATCGCAGGTTTTTTCAACTCGGGCATTCCGCCCAGCAGAACCCTGCCAGCATCCACCCCGTCCGGTCTCGGTCACCGCCCGGCCGTGGCCCAGCACCGCGCCCACCGGGTGGGCCGCCACCATGCAAAAGCGGCATGTCCGCCCCAGCCGACATGCCGCTTTGCTCATCCATCCATAGCTGTCCGCGCAGGATTTACCTGCCTTCAACGCCGATTGGATGCAGTTTCAAGACGTGGACACCGCGCCCGCCAAGGCCACCGGCACCCGCTCGCCGCTGGCCAGAACCAGGCTGTTGGTGGCCCCCACCTGCAGCTTGGCGCCATGAAACATGTCCTCCCAGCCCTCAGCCTGCTTGAAGTTCATGGTGTCGTTGATCAGTTTGCGCTCGGCGTTCAAGGCCTGCAGGTCGGCGGCGGTCAGCTCGATGCACGAAGGGTAGGCGTTGTCGTGCGCCTTCCAGTGCGCGCGCAAGGCCTCAACCAGAGAGTCGTAGAGATTGGGCATGGCTGAAGTTTAGGGCGTGTTCCGGTGCTCCGGGCCCAGCTGCGGTCCGGCCCATGTGCGGGTCTGCGACCGGGGAAACCCCGGTTTCATGGGACAATCGCGCCCGCTGCATCGCACGGTGCGGCGCTTGCTGGGGGTGCCCTGCCGCAAGGCCGGGCTGAGAGAGTCCCTTTGAACCTGATTGAGATCATCCTCGCGCAGGGAAGCTGTTCATGCTGGTTGCTCGTCCGCAGGCTGTTGGCCATTGCGGGCCGCGAGCCTGTCACGGCCCCTGCTTCGTAGGCTTACGGAGCATGTATGCATTCCTCGTCTTCCGCGCCCGCCAACCAGGCGCTGTCTCCCACCACACCGTCTGAACGGGTGTTCGCCCTGCACGACCATGCCGCGCTGTGGTTCAGCCTGGGCGTGGGCCTGCTGGTGATGCAGGTGGGTGCCTACCTGCTGCCCGCCCTGTCCACCCAGCAGGCCGTGCTGGCGATTGTCTCCGGGTCGCTGCTCGGCGCCGGCCTGCTGGGCTGGATGGCCAAGATTGCCTGCGACACCGGGCTGTCCAGCGCCGCGCTGATGACCCACGTCTACGGCCGCCAGTTCGCCAAGCTGCCCATCCTGCTGAACCTGGTGCAACTGATCGGCTGGGGCACCTTCGAGCTGGTGGTGATGCGCGACGCCAGCGTGGCCATTGCCCGCCAGGCCGGCGGCATGGCGGCCAGCCACTGGCCGGTGGTCATGACCCTGGTGTGGGGTGCCGTGATCGGGCTGCTGATCAGTGGCTCCATGCTCAAGCTGGTGCGCCAGCTGATTGCCCGCATTGCGCTGCCGCTGGTGGTGCTGTCGCTGCTGTGGCTGACCTGGCATTTTGTCGGCCTGGCCCTGGAACAGGGCTGGGAAGGCATCTGGCAACGCCCCGGCACCGGTGGCATGGGCTGGTTGCCCGCCATGGACCTGGTGGTGGTCATGCCCATCTCCTGGCTGCCGCTGGTGGCGGACTATGCCCGCCATGGCCGCGATGGTCGCAGCGCCCTGCGCGGCACCTGGCTGGGCTTTGGACTGGCCAACGTGTGGTGCTACGGCCTGGGCGTGCTGATCACGCTGACCCTGCCCAGCGAGAACCTGGTCACCGCCCTGCTGCTGGCCCAGGGGGGCCTGATCGCCCTGACGCTGATCTTGATCGACGAGGTGGACAACGCCTATGGCGACACCTACTCCGGTGCCATGGCCGCCCACAGCATGGCACCCCGCTGGAGCCTGCGCCGCTGGGGCCTGGGGCTGACCGTGGTCTGCGTGCTGCTGGCCCTGGTGCTGCCCATGCACAGCATCGAACCCTTCCTGCTGATGCTCAGCTCGGTCTTCGTGCCCCTGTTTGGCGTGATCCTGGGCCGCCTGGCCTGGCAAGCGGCTGACCAGCGCCTGGCCCAGGCGCCGCAATGGCTGGCGCAAGCGCGCAGCGCACACTGGCCGGCCGTGCTGCTGTGGCTGGCGGGGGTGGGCTTCTACCACGGTGTGCCCCTGCTGGCCCCTGCCGCAGGCAGCGCGCTGCCAACGCTGCTGGTGTGCTTTGTGCTGGCGCGACTGCTGCCGCGCGCAGCCCCGGCACAGTGACCCCAGGCCAGCCGCAATTTGGTCGGTTTGTCCAGACGGTGCATCGCCAAGCATGACCAGAAACACGACAGCGGTCACATTTCACGCATTTTTTTGTGAGTGGAATGCAAATTTCAGTGAAACTGCGCGGGCATGATGCAAATTCTTACAGGTACGGGGCACACGGCTCGCACCTGGCCCCCCTTGATTCACAGGAGTTATTGCCGCGTGTTGTCACCACTTGCCCCCCACCTCTCCCGCCGCCTGCGCAGCAGCGGCCTTGCTGCCCTGCTGTTGACCGGTGTGCTTGCCGCCGCCCCTGCCTTGGCCCAAGCACAAGAGTTTTTGAGCATCAAGGGCAATACCGTCAACATCCGCGCCAAGCCCACGACAAAGTCCGAGATTGCCTGGGAACTGATCAAAGGCTATCCCGTGCAGGTGATGGAGCGCCGGGACGACTGGATCAAGGTCAAGGACTTTGAAGGCCCGCTGGGCTGGGTGCACCAGCCCCTGACCGACAGCGTGCCCCACTACCTGATCAAGGCCGACACCGTCAACCTGCGCGCAGGCCCGGGCACCAACCACAGCGTGGTGACCAAGCTGAGCAAGTACGACATCGTCCAAACCCTGGAAAAGCGCGACGACTGGGCCAAAGTCCAGACGGCCGAAGGCCAGTCTGGCTGGATGCTGGAAAAGCTGGGATGGGGTTGGTAGACACCCCCTCCTGGCAGGCAGAACCTCCATAAAAAACGGCGCCCTGGGCGCCGTTTTTTATGGAGAATCCGCAGCCCTTCCAGGCCACCACCCTCAGCCCCTGAACACCAGTTGGGCCTGCGGCGCAAAGCCGTGGTTCAGGGGGCCATGACCCCGCCCGGTGTACACCTCGGCCCCGGCGGCGATGGCCCCCAGGATGTAGCTGCGGGCGCTTTCCACCGCCGCCGGCAGCGGCAGACCACGCGCCAGGTAGGCAGCAATCGCCGAGGACAGGGTGCAGCCTGTGCCATGGCCGTTGTGCGTGGGAATGCGCTGCGAACCCAGCTCCTGGCGCGCGCCGTCGCGACCGGCCAGCAAGTCCACCACCCAGTCCCCTGGCAGGTGCCCGCCTTTGAGCAGCACCTGCTGCGCGCCCATGTCCAGCAAGGCCTGGGCGGCGGACGCCATGTCCGCCACATCGGCGATCTTGCGGCCAATCAGCCAACCGGCCTCATCCAGGTTGGGGGTGATCACGCTGGCCAGCGGAAACAGTTCACGCACCAGCACGGCCACGGTTTCATCGTGGATCAGCTTGTCGCCACTGGTGGCCACCATCACCGGGTCCAGCACCACGTTCGCAATCCCGTAGCGGCGGATGGCATCGGCCACCACCTGCACGATCTCGGGTGCATGCAGCATGCCGATCTTGACGGCGTCCACCCCGATGTCCTGCACCACGGCGTCGATCTGCGCCTGCAGCATCTCGGGCGGAATGCCATGGATGCCGCGCACGCCCAGCGTGTTCTGGGCGGTGATGGCGGTGATGGCCGTCATGCCGTAGCAGCCCAGGGCGCTGAAGGTCTTCAGGTCGGCCTGGATGCCGGCGCCACCGCCACTGTCCGAGCCGGCGATGGAAAGCACGCGCGCATAGCGCGGAAAACGGGGGGATGCACTGCCGTGTGGCAGGGGTTGCGTAGTCATGGCAAAAATTATGACCCAAGCCAAGGCTTGTTCACGCACTGGCGCCGCTGTTCCTGCCCTTGTGCTGTAATTGCCGCTTGCGGACGAAACAGGGGTGTCCCGCTGCCACCGGCACCGTGCCGGCGCAGTGCGCGACTGAGAAACACCCTAGGGCCCTGCGCCCCGTTACCCGATCCAGGTCATGCTGGCGTGGGGAGTTTCCACAGAGCAGCAGCCGCACGGCTGCGATGCCCGTTTTGTCCTTGGCGACACTTACCAACGGGAATTCCTCACCATGCTCGCTTTGACCACACCTTCGCACATTGCCATCCTGGGCGCCGGCCTGATGGGCCGTCTTCTGGCACTGGAGCTGGCGCGCGAGGGGCATCGCGTCGAGGTGTTCGAAGCCAAGGGCCCCGAGGGCGATGGCGCCGCCGCGCGCGTGGCCGCCGCCATGCTGGCCCCGCTGGCCGAATCGGCCATCACCGAACCCGGTGTGGTGCGCATGGGCCAGTACGGGCTGACCCGCTGGCCCCAGCTGATCGCCCAGCTGGACGCCCCCGTGTACTTCCAGCAGAACGGCACGCTGGTGGTCTGGCACCGCCAGGATGCGGCCGATGCGCAGCGCCTGTGCGGCCTGTTCGAGAAGAACCGCCGCCTCAACCCCAGCCTGCCCGCGCTGGAGAACCTGGATGCCCAGCGCCTGCCCCAGGTCGAGCCCGCCCTGCAAGGCCGCTTCAACCAGGGCGTCTACCTGCCCGGCGAAGGCCAGCTGGACAACCGCCAGCTGCTGGCCGCGCTGGAGCAGACACTGACCCGCCTGGGCGTGGCCCTGCACTGGCACACCCCGCGCGAGACCACCGACTTCCAGCCCGGCACCAGCGGCCAGCCCGACCTGGTGCTGGACTGCCGCGGCCTGGGCGCACGCACGCAGTGGAGCGCGCTGCGCGGCATCCGCGGCGAGGTGGTGCGCGTGCACGCCCCCGAGGTGACGCTGCAGCGCCCCACGCGCCTGGTGCACCCGCGCTACCCGCTGTACATCGCACCCAAGCAGGACCACATCTTCGTCATCGGCGCGACCGAGATCGAATCCGACGACATGGGCCCGGCCAGCCTGCGCTCGGTGATGGAGCTGCTCAGCGCGCTCTACACCGTGCACTCCGGCTTTGCCGAAGCGCGCATCCTGGAAATTGCCACCCAGTGCCGCCCCACCCTGCCGGACAACCTGCCCGCCCTGCGCTGGCTGGACGAGCGCGTGCTGCAGGTCAACGGCCTGTACCGCCACGGCTACATGATCTCCCCCGCCATGCTGGACGCCACGCTGCAGCTGCTGCGCACGGGCAGCGCGGCGCTGGCCGAGGACTTCGACGTGGCCGTGCACGCCCCCATGCTCGCCTGAGCACCGCGCTTCGCCGACAATACGGGCCTTTTGCTTATGAACATCACCATCAACCAGCAGGCAGTGCAACTGCCCGACCCGGCCAATGTGGCCGACGCCGTGGCCCACTGGCAGGCCCAGCCACCGTTTGCGGTGGCGGTGAATGCCGAGTTCGTGCCCAAATCGCTGTACGCCACGCGCCAGCTGGCCGAGGGCGACCGCCTGGAAATCATCGCCCCCGTGACGGGCGGTTGAGGGTCCGGGGCACCGCTTCTTCATAAAATCAGCTACCAGCGCTTGTCTATCAAGCGCTGGCAGCTATCAAAATTTAGCCATGAGCACACCTACCCCCGCCGCAGACAGCCTGGTGCTGTACGGCCAGACCTTCCAAAGTCGATTGCTGCTGGGCACATCGCGCTACCCCTCGCCCGCCGTGCTGGAAGCGGCCGTGGCCCGTGCCAAACCCGCCATGGTCACCGCCTCGCTGCGCCGCCAGGGCAGCAACGCCGCCGAAACCGGCGCCAGCTTCTGGGAGCTGCTGCGCCAGCTGAACGTGCCCGTGCTGCCCAACACCGCCGGCTGCATGACCATCCAGGAAGCCGTGACCACGGCCCAGATGGCGCGCGAAGTGTTCGACACCCCGTGGATCAAGCTGGAGCTGATCGGTGACGACTACACCCTGCAGCCCGACACGCTGAACCTGGTGGAGGCCGCCTCCCTCCTGATCAAGGACGGCTTCCAGGTGCTGCCCTACTGCACCGAGGACCTGGTGCTGTGCCAGCGCCTGGTCGACGTGGGCTGCCAGGCCGTCATGCCCTGGGCCGCCCCCATCGGCACCGGCCGCGGCCCCGCCAACCCCTACGCCATGCAGGTGCTGCGCGAGCGCCTGGACGTGCCCCTGATCGTCGATGCCGGCCTGGGCCGCCCCAGCCACGCCTGCCAGGTCATGGAGTGGGGTTTTGACGGCGTGCTGCTGAACACTGCCGTGGCCCTGTCCGAAGACCCTGTGCGCATGGCTGGCGCCTTTGCCGACGCCACCCAGGCCGGCCGCGACGGCTACCTGGCCGGCGCCATGGCCGAACAGACCGCCGCCCAGCCCAGCACCCCCGTCCTGGGCACACCGTTCTGGCACCATGACTGAGTTGCACATCCCCGCCATGGCCCAGGCCATCGTGGACGCCCACAGCGCCACCTTCGCCCCCGACGAACAGCGCCTGCCGGCCCAGCCCACGCCAGCGGCCACCCGCCAGGACCCCGCCTATCTGGCCGCACTGCAGGCCTGCAGCGCGCTGGGCTTCATCGCCATCGACGCCGAATGCCTGGCCCAGGCCTGGCAGCGGCAGAGCGTGCGCACCGGCAGCTTTGACGCCCACTGCTGGCCCTGCGACCCGCAGGACTTCAGTCTGGCCGGGGCAGATCCGCAACTCGCCTTCCCGCCCTGCCCGCGCGCGCTGGGGCTGTATGGCGTGCTGCCCACGGCCGAGTGGGTGGGCCGCATGGCCCGCGCCGGCGTGCCCACGGTGCAATTGCGCTTCAAGAGCGATGACCAGGCCGCCATCCGCCGCGAAGTACAGGCCGCCGTGCAGGCCGTGCAAGGCACCGGCGCGCGCCTGTTCATCAACGACCACTGGCAGGCCGCCATCGATGCCGACGCCTACGGCATCCACGTCGGCCAGGAAGACCTGGACGCCCTGGAAGGCGCACAGCTGGACGCCATCCGCGCCAGCGGCCTGCGCCTGGGCGTCAGCACCCACGGCTATGCGGAGATGGTGCGCGCCCATGCCGTGCAACCCAGCTACATCGCCCTGGGTGCCGTGTTTCCCACCACGCTCAAGAAAATGGCCACGGCCCCGCAAGGCGTGGCCCGCCTGCAGGCCTATGTGCGCCTGATGCAGCAGTACCCGCTGGTGGCCATCGGCGGCATCGCGGCCGAGCAGTTCCCGGCCATCCTGGCCACCGGCGTGGGTTCCATCGCCGTGGTGCGCGCCCTGGTGAATGCCCCCGACCCTGATGCGGCCGCGCAACAGTTGCTGGCTTTCATCCCCGCGTCATAAGCCGTTCATCCAGCGCCGCCGCAGCGCCCCGCCCCACGTCCCGCACACTGGCACAGCTTGTGCTTTGTATACAAAGCAGCACTTGGGTGCCGCCCGTGCACCTGAAGTGGGCAATCGGCTGACCGCTTTTTAATTCGACCTTTTGAGGGAGTTCCTCCGTGAAAAAATCTCTGATCGCTTTTGGTGCCGCTCTGGCCTGCATGGGCGCTGCCCAGGCACAAAGCAATGTGCAACTGTCCGGCCTGGTGGACATGTACGCCGGCTCCATGAAAACCGCAGGTTCTGATCGCACCAGCCAAGTTGGCTCGGGCGGCATGACCACCTCTTGGTGGGGCATGAACGGCACGGAAGACCTGGGCAACGGCCTGAAGGTGGGCTTTGCACTGGGCGCCTTCTTCCGCGCGGACACCGGCACCCCTGGCCGCACCGACGTCGACAACTTCTTCGCCCGTGACGCCAACGTGTCGCTGTCCGGCGGCTTCGGTTCGGTGAAGCTGGGCCGCTCCATGGCCCCCAACTTCCTGCCCACCATCCTGTTCAACCCCTTCGGCGACTCCTTCACGATCTCGCCTCTGGTGCTGCACGCCAACATGAGCTTTGTCCCTTCCGCCAATTCCACAGCTGTGGATACCGGCTGGAGCAATCAGATCACTTATTCGACCCCCTCCGTGGCTGGTTTCCAAGCCAACGTGCACTACCAGTTTGGTGAACAAGCTGGCAAGTCGGGCGCTAACAATGTCGGCGCCAACCTGACCTACCGCAGCGGCCCTCTCGCATTGACCGCGTTCTACGAGCAAGCCGACATCCTGGGAACTCCATCCACTCCCACTTATACAGCTGGCAATAAGAATGAAAACTGGATGCTGGGCGGCACTTACGATTTTGGCGCTGCCAAGTTGTACGCCACATACGGTCAATCCGAGAAGGAAGTGGCCTCTATCCAGACCCTGGACCAAAAAACCTACAGCCTGGGCTTGGATGTTCCGGTTACCAAGGCCGGTACGCTGAAGCTGGCCGCCGCTTACTCTGACCGCGATTACAGCGCCCAGACTGACAACAAGCGCACCACCGTGACGCTGGGTTACGACCACTTCCTGTCCAAGCGCACCGATGTCTACACTGCCGTGATGTATGACAAGCTGAGCTTTGATGGTGCCAAGAACGAAACAGGCACCAGCGCTGTCATTGGTATTCGCCACCGCTTCTAAGCGCAGCAAGCCCCCCCAAAAAAGCGCCCACTCGGGCGCTTTTTTTCATGGTGATTATTCTGAAAAGTGAGCGCATACCGCTCGACTTGAAAGGCTTTCAGAACCCAACACCATCAAGAAGCTTGCTCGGCGCGCGCGAGCCGCTCACTTCTTTGAAAACCCCAAGCACCGATTGCAGCCCAGCGGTGGCAAGCGAGCCGACCACCACAACCCTGCCGCCAATGCCCTCAGACCCGCACACGCGGTGCCTGTGCTCCAACCGTCGCTCCACGCTCAGCGTCCGTCTTCCTGCAACACCTGCAGCCGCAACTGCAAGGCCTGCACCTGGGCGGCATCGCCGGCCTGCTCGGCCAGCCGCTGCTGCACCAGCAGCCACGCCAGGGCGGCCTTGCGCCAGCCCTGGGCAGAAGCCAACGCGGCCACCTGCGGCACAGCAGCGGGCGCCAGCCGCCCGGCGCGCAAGGCCACGCCGGCCGCAGTCAATGCGGACAAAGGGTCCTGGGTTGCGGGCAGCTGCACCACCGGTGCGCTGGCCAGCAAGGCCTGGGCCGTGGCCTGCTGGGCGGCAGGCAGCAGGCCCACATCGTCCGGCGTGTGCCGGGCCTGCAGGTAGCGGGCATAGGCCTGCTCCGCCGGCGCCGCACCGGCCGCATACCGCTGGTAGCGCGGGCAATCGGTCGGCGCCACCACCGCTGCCTGGACGGCACAGTGCAGCAGCGCCACCCGGGCCATGGCCGCCGGCTGCCCGGTGGCCGCCACTTCGGCAAAGGCCTTGCGCCACTCCATCTCGCCACGCGGCGCTGGCCCTGCAGGTCGGCCTGCACGGCGCGCTGTGTGGCCGACTGCGCCTCCAACGCCCAGTTGGGCGTCGGCGGCTGGCTGCTGCAGCCTAGCAACCCTCCCAGACCCAGCACGCCGGCCCACACCCACCGTCCTGCACGTTCCGCGTTCATGGCAGCTCCACCTTTCCATCCTTGGCAAACGGCCACTTGCGCTGCAGCTCCGTCAGCAGGTCTTCCACCTTGCGCAAATTGCTTTCGACTTCGTTGCGCAGCTGGCCGATGTCGGTGCTCGCCTCCTGCACATTGGCACTGATGCCCTCGGCATTCGCCAGCACCGCATCCAGCTTGCGCAGGCTGGTGCGGGTATCGGCCAACACCAGGTTCAAGGTCTGCACCGTGGTGCGCAGTTGCGGCATCAGACCGTCCGCATCGAACACCTGCTGGTCGGTGCGCTGCACCACCCGGTCCATGCGCGCCAGCAACTGGTTGGCGCGGTCCAGCATTTCCACCGTCTTGCGCGCGTTCTCGGGCGTGCCCAGCAGCACCTCCATGGCGCCGCTGTCGCCGTTGAGCTTCTGCCCCAGCAGGCGCACTTGCTCCAGCGACTGGCCCAGTGGCGAGTCGCGGGCCGTCATCAGGCTGAGGTTGTTGAGCAGCTCCTTGGCCATGGCCACCATCTGGGGGATTTCCGCCGTGGCATCGCCGCGCAGCACGGGGCGCTCTGCCCCGTCGTGCAGCGGGGGATCCTGCAGCATGCCGCTGTAGGCCTTGATGGTGGTGCCACCCACCAGGCCCTTGACCAGGGTGAAGACGCTGGATTCGCGCAGCCAGTGCGCATCCTTGCGGGGCACGGTCACCAGAATGCGCACGTTGCCGTCCGGGGCCAGCTCCAGCTTACTGACCCGCCCGATCGGGAAGCCGGAAAACGTCATGTCCATGCCGACCGTCACGCCCTCCGAATCGTCCGAGGTCAGCACCAGGCTCTGGGTCGGCTCGAATGCACCGCGCGCATACAGCAGGTACAGCGCCGCCCCGACGATCAGAGCCAGTGTCAGCAGCAGCAAGGCTGCGGCCTTGCGCTCCAGGTGGCTGACGGCGCGCAAGGCGGCGGTGTCTGCCGCCGCGGGGCGTTCGGAAGGTGGCATGCGTGGCTCAGACAAAATGGTCCCTTCGGATTCAGTAGTAATTGCCCATCAGCGAAGTCAGCTCGATCAGCAGCAGCACGGCAAACATGCGTGCCAGGCCGGAAAGCTCGCCCCCAGGGCGGATGTCGTGGTGTGTGGGCCGGGCATACAGTCCCGTCGATACCGGGATGATGGCCACGGCCAAGCCAAACAGCCAGGTCTTCAGCACAAACAGCAGGGTCACCGAAGGGTTGAACACCTGACCGAACATGCGCGTGTAGCCCGGCAGGCCGGCCCAGGTGAAACCGTACACGCCCAGGTAGGCCGTGACCAGGGCCACCACGCAAGACAGCGCAGCCAGGGTCACGCTGGCGTACAGGCCCGCAACCACGCGCGGCAGCACTTCCACCCGGATGAGGGCCTCGCCGCGCTGCTCGCGCGCCGCCCACTCGCCCGATTGGCGCATCAGCGCCAGCTCCGTGGCATTCGGGATGGTGCAGCGCATCGCCACGAACAAGGCCGCCGTCAGCGGAATCAACTCCAGCACCAGCACGCGGATCACCATCTCCAGCGCATAGCGCGACAGGCCGTAGCTCAGCGCCGTGACCACCACGATGCGGGTGATCACCAGGCAGATCAGTGCCGCCAGCAGCGTGAACCCCAGCAGAATCGGTGCGGTATCCCGGTACATGCGCCGCAAGATCGGGCGCAGGGCATGCCCGCGGTAGGTCGACGGTGACAGCAGCAGCACCCCCACCACGGCCCCCAGATAGCCAATGCGGCCCCAGGCCACCACCATGTCGCGCGCGGCCCGCCAGATGCGCAAGGAAAAGGACGAAGACTGGGAACCCATGCCCTGCATGATAGGCAAAGCCCGCCCATTCACCAATCCAGGCCATGGTCTGCCAAGGCGCCGGATGACCTGCCTGGCCAGCGCAGTACAGACAACAAAAAAGCCTGCATCTTGCGATGCAGGCTTTTTATTTGGGGTGGCTGATGGGGCTCGAACCCACGACAACAGGAATCACAATCCTGGACTCTACCAACTGAGCTACAGCCACCGTAGAGGGATGAAAAAACCCGCCTCTCGCAAAGCGGGTTTTCACTGTCAAATTTTGGGGTGGCTGATGGGGCTCGAACCCACGACAACAGGAATCACAATCCTGGACTCTACCAACTGAGCTACAGCCACCGGAAGAGATTTGTATTGTAGCTTGTTTCCAAGCCCTCAAAAGGAAAGCAAGATGTTTTTCTTACTCAGGGCCGTGCAACCTTGATTTGCACATCGAACTTCTTCTTCAGCAGTTCGTAATACGCCGCGCCTTCTGCAGTGCCAAACAATTGTACATACTGCATGGAGGCCTGCTGATTAAAGTCGGCAGTTCTTCCTGCCTGACCCACGATCCGGTTCACCTTGACGATGGCGTAGCCGGCATCGCCCAGGCTGACACCTTCCCAAGCCGGCAAGCTGTCGGTCTTGGCCTGCAGCGCCGCATCCAGCACCTGGCGGGGCATGCCGACCGGGTTGTCGCGCGACACCACCACCGCAGGCAGCAAGCCCTGCGCCTGGGACGCATCGGCCTTCCACGCCTGGAGCTTGGCCTCACCCGCTTCGCGGGCCAGCACGGCAGATTGCTGCTGCACGTACAGGGTCTTGACGCGATCGGTCACGTCCTCCAACGCCAATTGCTTGGCAGGCTGGTAGTTCACCACCCGGCCGGACACCATCTGGTTCGAGCCCAGATCGATCGCATCGGTATTGCGCTTGTGATCGATGCTGTCCGCCGCAAACAGGGCTTGCAGGAAGGCGGGATTGGCCAGTGGACCTTCGACACCTGGGCGGGGTTCGCGTGTCACACCATCGGCCATTTGCAGCTTCAGGCCCAGCTTATCGACCACGGGCTGCAGGCTGTCCGACTGCTCGTACACCGTATTGGCAAACAACTCGGCCACTTCCGCGTACTTGCGCTGGGCCTGCTGGTCCTTGAGGTCGTTGACGATCTTCTCGCGCACTGCGGCAAAGCTGGGCACGGCCGGCAACTTGACATCCGTCACCTGGATCACGTGAAAGCCGAACTCGGACTCCACCACATCGCTGATCGCACCCTTGGCCATGCTGAACGCGGTTTGTTCAAACTCGGGCACCATGGCACCGCGCCCAAAGAAGCCCAGGTCCCCGCCCTGGGGGGCCGAACCTGTGTCCTGTGACTCGGCCTTGGCCACAGCGGTGAAGCTGGAAGGATTGGCCTTGACCTTGTCAGCAATCGCCTGCGCTTTGGCCTTGGCCGCATCGCGCTCGGCAGCCGACATGGTCTTGGGCGCATTCACCAGAATGTGGCTGGCACGTCGCTCTTCCTGACCACCTGCCAGACGGGCCGCATTTTCCTTGTAATAGGTTTGCAGATCCGCCTCGTTGAGCTCGATGCTGTCACGGACCGACTTCAGGTCCAGCACCACATACTCCACACGGGCCTGCTCGGACTGCTGAAACTTGGCGGTATTCGCGGCATAGAACGACTTCAGCGCCTCATCGCTCACCTGCACCTTCGCCACATAGTCTTGGGGCTTGAATTGCGCCACCTGGATTTCGCGGCGCTGCAGGAATGCATCCATCGCGGCATTCGCCACCACCGGTGTGGCCAGGGCCGTATTCATGACATTGCCCACCACCTGCCCTACCGACATGTCGCGGCGCAGCGAGGCCTCATAGGCCTCGGGGGTCATGCCTTGCGCTGCCAGCAAAGCCCGGTAGCCTTCGGCATCCAGGCTGCCGTCCGGCTTGCGCAGATTGGCAATCGCGGGAATGCCCTGCAGGGTGCGCGCCAATGCGGCATCGCTGGTCACCAGGTGCATTTTTTGTGCAGCGGCCTGGAACACACGGTCACGCACCATGCGCTCAAGGGTGGCGTAACGCGCCTCGGGCGAGTCCAGCAACTTGGCATCGATGCCGGGGTTTTCTGCCCGCAGACGATCACTCTCAACGCGGTGCGTGTTGTCCCAGTCGTTCTGGGTGATGTCCTGCCCGGCCACCCGTGCCACTGTCGGGCTGGCACCCGAAAAGTAGCTCTGATCGATACCGACAAAAATGAACGAGGGAATGATCAGCAAGAACAACAAGATCATGACGAACTTGGAATGCTTGCGGATTGATTCGAGCATAGTCAATCTTTCTGAGGATGCATAAAAAAAGGCGAACTTGCGCTCGCCTTTTACGAATGATGCGTGCCCCGCTCCAAGCACTGGACGGGCATCCTGTGAGGACGCATAGATTCACTGCTGCACACACCACTCGCCATAAGGAAACCCAAAGATTCTACCCTTTGATTGACACGCGCCTTCAGCGATTGCACCGCATCGGCCACGGACAATCGCGCCACAGATTCCCGTGGCGCTGCGCTGCATTGATCCGCGCCAATGCCAGCCACCAACAAAAAAAGCACCGGGATTGCTCCTGGTGCTTTTTGCCACGATGAAGTGGTGGGTGCTAACGGGGTCGAACCGCTGACCTACGCCTTGTAAGGGCGCCGCTCTACCAACTGAGCTAAGCACCCCACTGATCTTGAAATAAAAAAGCATTTAGAAAAATCTAAATGCTTTTTTATACAGTGGGTGGTGGGTGCTAACGGGGTCGAACCGCTGACCTACGCCTTGTAAGGGCGCCGCTCTACCAACTGAGCTAAGCACCCCACTGCCGAAAACCTGGATTAGTTCAAAGCGTCCTTGAGGGCCTTGCCGGGACGGAACTTAGGCACCTTGGCGGCCTTGATCTTGATGGTATCGCCCGTACGGGGATTGCGACCTGTACGTGCAGCACGCTTGCCAACGGCGAAAGTACCAAAACCCACCAAGGAAACTGTGCCACCCTTCTTCAGGGTTTTCTTCACTGCGTCGATTGTGGATTCCAGGGCGCGGGCAGCCGCAGCCTTGGAAATATCGGCGTTGTTAGCAATGTGCTCAATCAGTTCAGTCTTATTCACAAGATGCCTCTCGAGAAATGGTTGTTGGAGCGCCTTTGTGACCAAGCCTTCCCAAAAAAAGGCTCAGCACCCATAGGGGTGCCTGTCAGCGTTAGGCGAGATTCTAGACAGGTTTGCCTAGCATTTTGGCGAAACAAACGTTTTTTTTCATGCACGCAGGCGGGGTGACTTTCCGCATTGACAAGCACTGCCATGTGACGAAGCAAACAGCCACTTTTGTACACCGCCGCAAGGGCCGGGGCAACCCACCAAGCGCCGAGGTGTGCCTTCGGCGCTTCAGTGGATGCATGCATGCATTCAGTGCTTGACCCGGCGGCGGATTTCCGGAATGGCTTTCTGGAGGTAGTAGACCATGGACCAGACGGTCAGCACCGCCGCCACCCAGATCAGCACCTGGCCCCACAAGCGCGTATCCAGCACGCCCAGCAAGCGGCCGTCAAACAGCAGGAACGGAATGGCCACCATCTGCACCGTGGTCTTGACCTTGCCGATCATGTGCACGGCCACGCTCTTGCTGGCACCGATCTGCGCCATCCATTCGCGCAAGGCCGAGATGGCGATTTCCCGGCCAATGATGATCAGCGCCACGAACACATCGGCCCGCTGCAGGTGGACCAGCACCAGCAGGGAGGCGCAGACCAGGAACTTGTCGGCCACCGGATCCAGAAAGGCACCGAACGAGGACGTCTGGTTCAGCTTGCGCGCCAGGAAACCATCGAGCCAGTCGGTGGCGGCAAACACGATGAACATCAGCGCCGCAACCAGGTTGCGGGTCTCTGGCGCCAACGGCGCATAGAACACCCCGACGATCAGCGGGATCGCGACGATGCGCGTCCAGGTCATCAGGGTGGGAATGGTGAAGAACATGGCCGCGATTGTGTCACGGCTGACGCCGCTTGCATGCAAGCCTTGCGCGGCGGCCACCGCCGTCCTCAGCGCAGCGCACGGTAAATGTCTTCGGCCAGGCTGGCCGAGATGCCATCGACCGTCATCAGGTCCTCGACGCTGGCATTGGCCACGCCGCGCACGCCGCCAAAGCGCTGCAGCAGGCGGGCTCGCCGCTTGGGACCGATCCCCGGAATATCCTCCAGCTTGCTCTGCCCCACGCGCACCTTGGCACGCTGCGCGCGCATGCCGGTGATGGCAAAGCGATGGGCCTCGTCGCGGATCTGCGCCACCAGCATCAGCGCGGCGGAGTCGTGCCCCAGGTAGACCTTGGCCCGGCCATCGGCAAACACCAGCTCCTCCAGCCCCACCTTGCGGCCCTCGCCCTTTTCCACGCCGACGATGCGCGACACATCCAGCCCCAGCTCGGCAAACACTTCGCGCGCCATGCTGACCTGCCCCTTGCCGCCATCGACCAGCACCAGATCGGGCAGGCGCGGTGCGCCGGGCTCGGGCTCGGCCCCACCCGCGGCCTGCAGGGCCTGGGCCACCGGCGCATAGCGGCGGTGCAACACCTGGCGCATGGCGGCATAGTCGTCGCCCGGCGTGATGCCCTGGATGTTGAAACGGCGGCACTCGCTGTTCTGCATCTTGTGGTGGTGGAACACCACGCACGAGGCCTGCGTGCTCTCGCCCGCCGTGTGCGAGATGTCGAAGCATTCGATGGACAGGGCTTCCAGGTTGTCCTGCGGCAAATCCAGTGCCTCGGCCAGCGCCCGGGTGCGCGCGTGCTGCGAGCCTTCCTCGGCCAGCAGGCGTGCCAGCTGGATGGCGGCGTTCTGCTCGGCCATCTCCAGCCAGATGCGGCGCTGCTCGCGCGGCTGCTGCACGGCCGTGACCTTGTAGCCTGCCTGCACCGACAAGGCCTGCAGCAACTGCACGTCCACCGCCTCGCTGACCACCAGCACCGGCGGCGTGGGCACGTCGATGTAGTGCTGCGCCAGGAAGGCCTCCAGCACCCGCGCCTCCACCGTGCGCGGCTGCACCTCGTCCTCCGAGGCGTAGACGCCCATGGCGTCGTCCAGCTGCGAGGGGAAGTACGCGCGGTCCCCCAGGTGCCGCCCGCCGCGCACCATGGCCAGGTTCACGCAGGCACGCCCCCCCTGCACCTTGACCGCCAGGATGTCCACATCCTTGTCGTCCGTGGTCTCGATGGCCTGCTGGTGCAGCACCGTGGACAGGGCACTCATCTGGTTGCGGATCTCGGCGGCCTTTTCATACTCCAGCCGGTCGGCGTGGGCCATCATGCGCGCCTCCAGCTGCTGCAGCAGTTCCTGGGTTTCACCGCGCAGCATGGCCTCGGCGTTGCGCACGTCGGCAGCGTAGTCCTCGGGACTGATGTGGCCCACGCAGGGGGCCGTGCAGCGCTTGATCTGGAACAGCAGGCAGGGGCGTGAGCGGTTGGCGAACACCGTGTCCTCGCAGGTGCGCAGGCGGAACACCTTCTGCAGCAGCTGGATGCTTTCCTTCACCGCCCAGGCGCTGGGGTAGGGCCCGAAGTAGCGGTGCTTCTTGTCGGTGCTGCCGCGGTAGTAGGCGATGCGCGGAAAGCACTGGCCCGCATAGCGGCTGGTGTCGCCGTCGTGCGCCGCCACACCGGTGAGCTTGAGGTAGGGGTAGCTCTTGTCGTCCCGAAACAGGATGTTGTACTTCGGGTGCTGGGTCTTGATGAGGTTGTTTTCCAGCAGCAGCGCCTCGGCCTCGGAGCGCACCACCGTGGTCTCCAGCCTGGCAATCTTGCTGACCATGTGGCCGATGCGCGTGCCGCCATGGTCCTTCTGGAAATAGCTGCTCACCCGGCGCTTGAGGTTGCGCGCCTTGCCCACATACAGCAGTTGGTCCGCCGCATCGAAATAGCGGTACACGCCAGGCAAAGCCGGCAAGGCTGCCACCTGGGCCAGGATTTCGGGAGAGTGCTCGACACTAGACATGGCGTGATTGTGGCGCCTGGCGCGCACCGGCACAGCGCACTTGCAAATAAATAGCTGTGAGCGCGCACTGCACAAGGGCTGGATGCCAATTTCACTGCAAACTTGTCACACACCCCAGCCATACGCCCTGCACCGATTACGGGCAACGGCCTGCTGGCTGGGCTAGCATCGCCCCTCTTTGCCGCGCCTTGTCCTTGCCCATGCCTATCCCCCCCTCTTCCGCCGCCCCACAGCCCCTGCACTGGGACATCTTCTGCCGGGTCATCGACAACTATGGCGACATCGGCGTGTGCTGGCGCCTGGCGGCCGAGCTGGGCGCGCGCGGCGTGCCGGTGCGCCTGCGCATCGACGATGCCTCGGCCCTGGCCTGGATGGCACCGCAGGGTGCCCCGGGCGTGCAGGTGCTGGCGTATGACGCGGCTTATGTGGAGCATCCCGCGGTGGTGATCGAGGCCTTTGGCTGCGAAGCCCCCGCGCCCTACCTGGCTGCGCTGTCGCAGCACCATGCGCACTGCCACGGCCACCAGTTGCCGCGCCCCGTGCTGGTGAACCTGGAGTACCTGTCGGCCGAAGACTATGTGGAGCGCTGCCACCGCCTGCCCTCGCTGATCATGTCGGGCGAAGGCCGGGGCCTGACGCGCTGGTTCTTCTACCCCGGTTTCACCGCGCGCACCGGTGGGCTGCTGCGTGAGGCCGACCTGCTGCCGCGCCAGGCGCAGTTCGACCGCACCGCCTGGCGCCAGGCCCACGGCCTGGGCGATGGCGACTGCGCCATCTCGCTGTTCTGCTATGAGCCGCTGGCGCTGCCGCAACTGCTGGGCCAACTCGCCCACCCGGTCGCAGGCTGGCAGCCGCGCCTGCTGGTCACCCCCGGCCGCGCCACGCAGGCGGTGCAGGCACAGGCGGGCGCACAGGCCTTGCAGCCGCGCTACCTTCCGCCGCGCACACAGGCCGAGTTCGATGCCATGCTGTGGGCCTGCGATCTGAACCTGGTGCGCGGCGAAGACTCCCTGGTGCGGGCGCTGTGGGCGGGCCAGCCCTTCGTCTGGCACATCTACCCGCAGGACGACCAGGCCCACCACGCCAAGCTCGATGCTTTCCTGGACTGGCTGCAGGCCCCTGCCAGCCTGCGGGCTTTTCACCACGCCTGGAACGGCATGCGCGACGCGGCCAGCCTGCCCACCCTCACCCCGGATTTACTGCAGGAATGGCGCCACTGCACCCAGCAGGCACGCGCAAATTTGCTGCAACAAGCCGATCTGATCGCACAGCTGCAACCGTTTGCAGCGGAAAAAAGCTAAAATCTCGCCTTTGCCTCCTCAGAGCGGTTGTGCAGCCTTGCGCAACCCCGACCTTTTGGACGGCTCCCGCCGCGGAACATGCGGCAGGCCTTATCGCTTTTTTCAGAAGCGCCTTGCTTGCCTGCCGTGTTGAGCGGCTCCACCCAACCAGCTAAGCAAGCTATGAAAATCGCTCAAGAAATCCGCGCCGGCAATGTGATCATGTTCGGTAAGGATCCCATGATCGTTCTGAAGACCGAATACGCCCGTGGTGGCCGTGGTGCAGCCACCGTGCGCATGAAGCTGAAGTCGCTGATCGGCAACTTCGGCACCGAAAACGTGTTCAAGGCCGACGACAAGATCGACAACGTCATCCTGGACAAGAAGGAGTGCACCTACTCCTACTTCGCCGACCCCATGTACGTGTGGATGGACGATGAATTCAACCAGTACGAAGTCGAAGCCGAAAACATGGGCGACGCACTGAACTACCTGGAAGACGGCATGGTGGCTGAAGTCGTGTTCTACGACGGCAAGGCCATCTCCTGCGAACTGCCCACCACCATCGTGCGCGAAATCACCTGGACCGAACCCGCCGTCAAGGGCGACACATCGGGCAAGGTGCTCAAGCCCGCCAAGATCGCTACCGGCTTCGAAGTGGCTGTGCCCCTGTTCGTGTCGCAAGAAGACAAGATCGAAATCGACACCCGCACCGGCGAATACCGCAAGCGCGTGTAAGGCTGGCGCCGCCCCACGGCGGCCCATCCTGCCCAAAAGGCTTCCTGCGGGAAGCCTTTTTTATGGATGAACCATCAAAAATAAGAGCTGCCGGCGCTTGCATATCAAGCACTTCAGCTATAAAACCATCTAAAAACCTTCAATCATCAACGCTACCAGCTCCTCTTTTTAAAAGACCTCCTGTACCAGTACCACCTGGCACGCTTCCTACAGTTAACCCTTTCAAGTGATTCGGTTGCACCAAAACAGAGACAGGTAAACCCCAGTATCTGACTTGGTTGCACCTTTCTAGAATCGCGCCACTTCACAAACAACGTGCACAGGTTCTTCCAGGGAGCAACACGGATATGGCCACCACCACCATCGGCATCAAAGTTGACGAATTGATGCGAGACCGGCTTAAAGCGGCAGCCCAGCAATTGGGTTGCACCCCACATTGGCTGCACAAGCAGGCGCTGCACAGCTACCTGGAGGCCATCGAGCTGGGCAAGCCCCTGCCGGAGTTGCAATACCTGGGTAGCTCCCAGCCCGGCGGCGAGTTGCTGGAGCCCGAGGCCCTGGCCGATGCCAGCCAGCCCTATGCGCCGTTCTATGCCCTGGCCCAGGACGTCCAGCCACAAAGCGTGCTGCGCGCCGCCATCACCGCCGCCTACCGCCGCCCCGAGACCGAGTGCATCCCCCTGCTGCTGGCCCCCGCCACCAGCACCAACCCCACGGGCGTGGCCCAGCTGGCCACCCGCCTGGTGCAGGCCCTGCGCGACAAGCGCCAGAAGAAGACCAGCGGCGTCGAGGCCCTGGTGCAGGAATACTCGCTGTCCAGCCAGGAAGGCGTGGCACTGATGTGCCTGGCCGAGGCCCTGCTGCGCATCCCCGACCGCGCCACGCGCGATGCCCTGATCCGCGACAAGGTCAGCAAGGGTGACTGGAAGTCGCACACCGATTCGCCCTCTGTGTTCGTCAATGCCGCCACCTGGGGGCTGATGATCACCGGCAAGCTGGTGGCCGTGCACAGCGAGCAAAAGCTCAGCTCGGCCCTGACCCGCCTGATCGCACGCGGTGGCAAGCCGCTGATCCGCCAGGGCGTGAACACCGCCATGCGCATGATGGGCGAGCAGTTCGTCACCGGCCAGACCATCGCCGCCGCGCTGGCCAACAGCCGCAAGCTGGAGGACAAGGGCTTCCGCTACTCCTACGACATGCTGGGCGAGGCTGCGACCACCGAGGAAGACGCGCTGCGCTACCTGCAGTCGTACGAGCAGGCCATCCACGCCATCGGCCAGGCCTCGCAAGGGCGCGGCATCTACGAAGGCCCCGGCATCTCCATCAAGCTGTCGGCCCTGCACCCCCGCTACAGCCGTGCCCAGCGCGAACGCGTGATGCAGGAGCTGTACCCACGCCTGCTGAAGCTGGCCGAACTGGCCCGCCAGTACGACATCGGCCTGAACATCGACGCCGAGGAAGCCGACCGCCTGGAAATCTCGCTGGACCTGCTGGAGCAGCTGTGCTTCGCGCCCTCGCTGGCCGGCTGGAACGGCATCGGCTTCGTGGTCCAGGCCTACCAGCGCCGCGCCTTCTTCGTGCTGGACTGGATCATCGACCTGGCCCGCCGCAGCAAGCACCGCCTGATGGTGCGCCTGGTCAAGGGCGCCTACTGGGACAGTGAAATCAAGCGCGCCCAGGTGGACGGGCTGGAAGACTACCCCGTCTACACCCGCAAGCTGCACACCGATGTGTCCTACCTGGCCTGCGCACGCAAGCTACTGGGTGCCCCCGAAGCCATCTTCCCGCAGTTCGCCACGCACAACGCCCACACCCTGGCCAGCATCTACCACATGGCGGGCAACAACTACTACCGCGGCCAGTATGAATTCCAGTGCCTGCACGGCATGGGCGAAGGGCTGTACGAGGAAGTGGTGGGCGACATCGCCCAGGGCAAGCTGGCCCGCCCCTGCCGCATCTACGCCCCCGTGGGCACGCACGAGACACTGCTCGCCTACCTGGTGCGCCGCCTGCTGGAAAACGGCGCCAACAGCTCCTTCGTGCATCAGATCGGGGATGAGACGGTGGACATCGCCCAACTGGTGACCGACCCCGTGGCAGCCGCCCAGGCCCTGTCGCCCCTGGGCCGCCCGCACGACCGCATTCCCGCCCCGGCCCAGCTGTATGCGGCCCAGGGCCGCAGCAACTCCTCCGGCCTGGACCTGAGCAACGAACAGCGCCTGGCATCCCTGTCGGCCGCCCTGCTCAGCAGCAGCGCGCCGTGGCGGGCGGAACCCGCCCACGCGGCCCATCTGCCGGCACAGCCCGTCAACAACCCGGCCCACGCCGGCGATGTCCTGGGCGAAGTGCGCATGGCGGGCGCTGCGGAAGTGGCCCACACCATGGCCCAGGCCCAGCATGCGGCCCCCATCTGGCAGGCCACGCCAGTGCAGGCGCGCGCCGAGGCCCTGCTGCGTGCGGCCGACCTGATGCAGGCCCAGCTGCAGCCGCTGATGGGCCTGCTGTGCCGCGAAGCCGGCAAAACCCTGCCCAACGCCATCTCCGAGGTGCGCGAAGCCATCGACTTCCTGCGCTACTACGCCCAGCAGGCCGTGCAGCACCTGAACAATGGCAGCCATCGCCCCCTGGGCGTGGTGGTCTGCATCAGCCCCTGGAATTTCCCGCTGGCCATCTTTGCCGGGCAGATTGCCGCGGCCCTGGCCGCCGGCAACGTGGTGATCGCCAAGCCGGCCGAACAGACCAACCTGATCGCCGCCCAGGCCGTGGCCCTGCTGCACCAGGCCGGCATTCCCGAGCATGCGCTGCAGTTGCTGCCCGGCGATGGTGAAACCGTGGGCGAAGCCCTGGTTGCGCACCCGAGCACCAATGCCGTGGTGTTCACCGGCTCGCACCCTGTGGCGCAGCACATCCACCGCCGCCTGTCGCAGCGCCTGGGCAGCCACGGCAAGCCCGTGCCGCTGATCGCGGAAACAGGGGGCATCAACGCCATGGTGGTGGATTCCTCGGCCCTGTCCGAGCAGGTGGTGGGCGATGTGCTGATGTCGGCCTACGACTCGGCCGGCCAGCGCTGCTCCGCCCTGCGCCTGCTGTGCCTGCAGGAAGACAGCGCCGACCACGTGCTGCGCATGCTGCGCGGCGCCATGCAGGAATTGCGCGTGGGCAACCCCGACCAGCTAGCCACCGACGTCGGCCCGGTGATCGATGCCCAGGCCCGGGCGGACATCGAGGCCTACATCGAACAGATGCGCAGCCAGGGCCACACCGTCACGCGCCTGGAGCTGCCTGCCGAATGCCGCCACGGCCACTTCGTGGCCCCCACGCTGATCGAAGTCAGCCGCGTGCAGGACCTGAGCCGCGAAGTCTTCGGCCCCGTGCTGCACGTGCTGCGCTATGCCCGCAAGGACATGGATGCCCTGCTGCAGGACATCAACAGCCTGGGCTTTGGCCTGACCTTTGGCGTGCACACGCGCCTGGATGAAACCGTGGCCCATGTGTCCGAGCGCATCCATGCCGGCAACATCTACGTCAACCGCAACATCGTGGGCGCCGTCGTGGGCGTGCAGCCCTTCGGCGGCGAGGGCCTGTCGGGCACCGGCCCCAAGGCGGGTGGCCCGCTTTACCTGTTCCGCCTGCTGGCCCAGGCCCCGGCGCTGGAACAGCTGCCAGTGCTGACCGCACGCGGCCCCCAAACCCTGAACGTGGCGGCCGGCCAGCAGGTGCTGCTGGATGGCCCCACGGGCGAGACCGACCAGTACCTGCTGCAAGCACGTGGCGCCATCTGGTGCCTGCCCTTGACCGTGGACGGGCTGCAGGCCCAGTGGCAGGCCTGCCAGGTCACGGGCAACACCCTGCTGCTGCAGGACACACCCGCGCTGCGCGCCCTGGTCGCCCAATGGCAGCAGGCCCAGCCGGCGGCGCAAGCCGCAGCCCTGCACTGGGCGGATGCAGCACAGATTGCACAATTACCGCTGCAGGCGGCGCTGGCAGAAAGTGACATCGATGCGCTGCTGCCGCTGCAGCAGCAACTCAGCGCCCGCAGCGGTCCGCTGCTGCTGGTGCAGGGCCTGACCACCGAAGAGATCCGCAGCGGTGAACGCTACCGCCAGGAACGTTTATTGCGTGAGATCAGCATCAGCACCAACACCACAGCCGCTGGCGGCAACGCCAGTTTGATGATGGTGGGTTAAGCCCGCATTCCCCTGGGCCCACAGCCTTCCTACAGTCCTCTTTTTCACCCACCAAGGAGCAACGCAGCATGACATTTTCTCCATCCTTCAAGACCGTGGCCAGCACCATGGCCCTGGCCTGCGCTTTCGGCGGCTTGATGAGCGCCGCCCACGCAGACACCACCGTGCGACTGGGCTTCGCCGCCCCGCTGACCGGCCCCCAGGCCCATTACGGCGAAGACATGCGCAACGGCCTGTTGCTGGCGCTGGAAGAAGCCAACGCCAAGGGCATCAAGCTGGACGGCGACAAGGCCAAGTTCGTGCTGGTCTCCAAGGACGACCAGGCCGACCCGCGCACCGCCGTCCAGGTGGCGCAGCAGATTGCCGACGACAAGGTGCAAGGCATGCTGGGCCACTTCAACTCGGGCACGACCATCCCCGCATCCCGCGTGTACAACGAAGCCGGCATCCCACAGATCGCCATGGCCACGTCGCCCGAGTACACCCTGCAAGGCTATGACAACACCTTCCGCATGATGACCAGCGACACCCAGCAAGGTGCAGCCGTGGGCGTCTTCATGGTGAAGGACCTGAACGCCAAGAAAGTGGCGATCATCGACGACCGTACCGCCTATGGCCAAGGCCTGGCCGACCAGGTGATCCAGGCCGTCAAGCGTGCCGGCGGCACCGTGGTGGCGCGCGAGTACACCACCGACAAGGCCAGCGATTTCACCGCCATCCTGACCAGCATCAAGGCCAAGGGCGCCGACGCCATCTTCTTCGGCGGCCTGGACGCGCAGTCCGGCCCGATGCGCCGCCAGATGGCGACACTGGGGCTGAAGCAGCCCCTGGTGTCTGGCGAAATGACCCGCAGCGACACCTTCCTGAAGCTGGCCGGTGAAGCCGGCAATGGCACCTACGCCTCGCTGGCCGGCGTTCCCCTGAAGACCATGGCCCAGGGCGAAAAGTTCGCCGCGGCCTACAAGGCCCGCTTCAAGGCCGACCCCGGCGTCTATGCCCCCTATGCGTACGACGGTGCCTGGAACATGATCACCGCGATGGAACAGGCTGGCTCCGCCAAGGCAGCCAAGTACCTGCCCAAGCTGGCAAGCCTGAAGCGCAGCGGCGCCACCAGCGCCAACATCGCCTACGACAAGAATGGCGACCTGAACGAAGTGGCCGTGACCATCTACACCGTCAAGGGCGGTAAGTGGGAAGAAGTGAAGACCATCGTTGATTCGGCCAAGTAAGCGCCAAGGGCGCTGCAACCCACTCGGGGTGACAGCGCCCTCCCCCCAAGCAGCCCCGCTGCTGACCTCGGTCTTGCCCCGCGGCAAGGCCATTTTTTCCGACTGACCACGCCCAAGGCGCGCCTGTCATGGATATTTTTCTGCAACAAATCATCAACGGCCTGACGGCGGGCAGCGTGTATGCGCTGGTCGCGTTGGGCTACACCATGGTCTACGGCATCATCGGCCTGATCAACTTCGCCCATGGCGACGTGGTCATGGTCGGCGCCATGATCGCCACCAGCGTCGTGCTGGCACTGGTCGGCCACTATGGTGACGTCTCTGTGTTCGTGGCCGTGGGCGCTGCCCTGGTGGTGTCCATTCCCGTGTGCATGGCCCTGGGCTGGACGGCCGAACGTATCGCCTACCGCCCACTGCGCCGCGCACCCCGCCTGGCCGCACTGATCACGGCGATCGGCGTGTCCATCATCATCCAGAACGTGGCCATGATGTTCTGGGGCCGCAACTATCTGAACTTCCCACACATCATCGAGCCCAGCGTGCTGCAGCTCGGTGATGCGCGACTGAGCATGCTGCAGATCGCCATCATGCTGGGCTCGGCCCTGATCATGGTGGCCTTGCTACTGCTGGTGCACAAGACCCGCCTGGGCATGTCCATGCGCGCCACGGCACAGAACCGTGAAGTCGCAGGCCTGATGGGCGTGAACATCAACACCGTCATCTCGGCCGCCTTCCTGATCGGCTCGGCCCTGGCCGCCATCGCCGGCGTGATGATCACCAGCTATTACGGCGTGGCACAGTACACCATGGGCTTCATGCTGGGCCTCAAGGCCTTCACGGCCGCGGTGCTGGGCGGCATTGGCAACCTGGGCGGCGCCATGCTGGGCGGCCTGCTGCTGGGCCTGATCGAGGCCCTGGGCTCCGGCTATGTCGGCAGCCTGACCAATGGCGTCTTCGGCAGTCACTACCAGGACGTCTTCAGCTTCATCGTGCTGGTCGTGGTGCTGATCTTCCGTCCCTCGGGCCTGCTGGGCGAACGTTCGGGAGACCGCGCATGAACCACACACTTGCTTCCAAAGACCGCACGCCGGTCAAAGTCTGGCTGGGGGCATTCGCCATCGGTGCCGTGCTGCTGATCCTGCCCTTCTTGCTGGGCGCGACCGCCGGCCAGGGCTGGATCCGCATCCTGAACTTTGCCCTGCTGTATGTGATGCTGGCCCTGGGCCTGAACATCGTGGTGGGTTTTGCCGGCCTGCTCGACCTGGGCTACATCGCCTTCTACGCCGTGGGCGCCTATGCCTGGGCCCTGCTGGCCTCGCCCCACTTCGATTTGCACCTGCCCTTCTGGGTGGTCCTGCCGATCGGTGTGGCGCTGGCAGCGATGGCGGGCATCGCGCTAGGCTTTCCCGTGCTCAAGCTGCGCGGGGACTACCTGGCCATCGTGACGCTGGGGTTCGGTGAAATCATCCGCATCTTCATGAACAACCTGGATGCGCCGGTCAACATCACCAACGGCCCGCAAGGCATCAACCGCATCGACACCATCAAGGTGGGTGAATGGGCGTTGGGCCGTCCGGAGACCATCCTCGGGTTCCGCATCACCGGCCCCGAGAAGTACTATTACCTGCTGATGGCGCTGGTGATTCTGATCATCTTCGTGTGCATCCGCCTGCAGAACTCGCGCGTTGGCCGCGCCTGGGAAGCCGTGCGCGAAGACGAAATCGCCGCCAAGGCGATGGGCATCAACACCCGCAACATCAAGCTCATGGCGTTTGGCATGGGTGCCAGCTTTGGCGGTGTGGCCGGCTGCCTGTTTGCCTCGATGCAGGGTTTTGTCAGTCCCGAGAGCTTCGGCCTGAGCGAATCCATCGCCATCTTGTGCATGGTGGTGCTGGGCGGCATGGGCCATGTGCCGGGCGTGGTCGCCGGCGCCCTGCTGCTGTCGATCTTTCCCGAAATCCTGCGCAATGTGGTGGTGCCGATTCAGCAGACCCTGTTTGGCGATGTGCTCGTGGATCCCGATGCGATCCGCATGCTGCTGTTCGGTATCGCGCTGGTGGCCGTGATGATTTTCCGCCCCGAAGGGCTGTGGCCCTCGCAGGTGCGCAAACGTGAACTCAACCGTGGCAAGGAGCAGAAAGCATGAGTGCAGTGCCACCCACTTCCAGCACAACCCCGCTAGAGCCCTTGCTCGTCGCCAAGGGGCTGAGCAAACGCTTTGGCGGCCTGCAGGCCCTCAAGGACGTGAGCTTCGAGATCCGTAAGGGTGAAATCTTCGGCCTGATCGGCCCGAACGGTGCCGGCAAGACCACGCTGTTCAACGTGATGACGGCGCTCTACATCCCGGAGTCGGGCAGTTGCCTGTTCAACGGCGTCGAGCTCACCCGCCTCAAGCCTTACCAGATTGCCGCGCAAGGCATGGCGCGGACCTTCCAGAACATCCGTCTGTTCGCCTCGCTCACGGCGCTGGAGAACGTGATGATCGGCCAGCACCTGCGCACCAAGGCCGGCCTGTGGGGCGCGGTCACGCGCAACCAGGCCACCCGCGCCGAAGAGGCACGCACGGAAGCGCGCGCCCTGGAACTGCTGAACTACGTGGGAATTGGCCATGTGGCCAACGAAGTGGCGTCTTCGCTGTCGTACGGCGACCAACGCCGCCTGGAAATTGCCCGCGCCCTGGCCACCGGCCCCTCGCTGCTGGCACTGGACGAGCCTGCAGCCGGCATGAACCCGTCGGAAACCGTGGTGCTGCGCGCGCTGATCGAGAAGATCCGTGATGACGGCATCACCGTGCTGCTGATCGAGCACGACATGAAGCTAGTCATGAACATGTGCGACCGCGTGCTGGTGCTGGAATACGGCCAGGTCCTGTCCTATGGACAGCCCCACGACGTGCAGCACGATCCACGCGTGATCGAAGCCTACCTGGGCAAGGGCGCCGCACAGGATCCGCTGCTGCATCCCCCAGCCACCCCACAGAACCCGTCCACCCATGATTGAAGCCACATCCTCGACCCCTTTGCTGGATGTGCGCGGCATTGATGTTGCCTACGGCGGCATCCGCGCCGTGCGCCAGCTGAATCTGCATGTCCACCCTGGCGAGCTGGTGGCCCTGATCGGCGCCAACGGCGCCGGCAAAAGCACCACGCTGCGCGCCATCTGCGGGCTAGTCCCGCTGGCGGCTGGCAGCATCCATTACCAGGGCCAAAGCCTGGCGGGCCAGCCCGTGCACAGCATGGTGCGCCAAGGCCTGGTCATGGTGCCCGAAGGGCGCGGCATCTTCCCGCAGCTGACGATCGAAGAAAACCTGTACATGGGGGCCTACACCCGCACGGACAAGGACGGTGTGGCCCAGGACCTGGAAGGTGTCTTCACACGCTTTCCGCGCCTGGCCGAACGCCGCAAGCAAACCGCGGGTACCCTCTCGGGCGGCGAGCAGCAGATGCTGGCCATGGGCCGGGCCATCCTGTCCCAACCCAAACTGCTGTTGCTGGACGAGCCGACCATGGGCCTGGCACCGATCATGGTGGACAAGATCTTCGAGGTGATTGCCGACATTTCGCAACGCGGCGTGACCATCTTGCTGATTGAGCAAAACGCCCGCTTGGCGCTGGAAGTGAGCCAGCGCGGCTATGTGCTGGAGTCGGGGGAGCTCACACTGCAGGGACCGGCGCACGATCTGCTGCACGACCCCAAGGTGCGCGCCGCCTACCTGGGCGAATAAACGCCCTCCACGGCACGACCACAGGCTTCCCGACGGAAGCCTGTTTTTCATTCACGGTCTTGTTGGTGGGGCCTTGGTCCGTCGCTCCAACCGCCACTGCCCGAGATTCAAAGCCTGGGCGCTTGCGGCGCTGGCGCAGTTACCGTGTGGCGCAACTGCTGTTCCAACTGGCCCACGTAGGCCGCCGTGCTGTTGTCGCTTTCCTGCGCACGGGCCTGCAGGTGGGCCTCCAGCGTGTCGATGCGGTCCATCAAGCGCCGCTCTTCCTCCTGGTGCAGACTCTCTATCGCCGCCCGCAGCTCGGTGAACCGTGAGGCTTCCGCCTTGTCGGCCAGCTCACGCTGGGCGTGCATTTCCTTGGCGTGCGCGCGTGCCTCCAGCAACCAGGCCCCCTGCATTGCGATCACATACGCAATGAAGACGATGGCCATCAGGGCCGTCAAACCCACCAGGATCAAGCCCAAGGGGATGTCCACCGTGGTGAAGCCCAGGGATGTGGGCACCGTTTGTGCCAGGTACGAAAAGTTGAAGAAGCCCAGAAAGCCGATGATCAAAATGATCAAGGTCAGCAGTGCAATGCGAGATTTCATGGTGGTTACCTTTGCGCTGTTTTGCCTGTGTTTGTACCGCAACTGGTCGCACCCGTTCGCCAGCGTGCGGCACATTCAGGCTCAGCCCTGCTCCTACACGCCGGCATAAAAAAGCCACCCGAAGGTGGCTGGCAGGCGCACAGCACCCACCGGGCAGCAAGCCCGGCCCATCTCTCAGTTGGTCTTGGCCAGCTGCTCCAGGATGGCGGGATTTTCCAGCGTACTGGTGTCCTGGGTGATCGACTCGCCCTTGGCGATCGAGCGCAACAGTCGGCGCATGATCTTGCCGCTGCGGGTCTTGGGCAGGTTCTCGCCAAAGCGGATGTCCTTGGGTTTGGCGATGGGGCCGATTTCCTTGGCCACCCAGTTGCGCAGCTCGTTGGCCAGGGCCTTGGCTTCCTCGCCGGTGGGCACGGGGCGCTTGAGCACCACGAAGGCGCAGATGGCTTCCCCGGTCAAATCATCGGGACGCCCCACCACTGCGGCTTCAGCCACCAGATCGGTTTTTGCCACCAAGGCAGATTCGATCTCCATGGTCCCCATGCGGTGGCCAGAGACGTTCAACACGTCGTCGATACGGCCGGTGATGCGGAAGTAGCCTCGGTCTTCGCTGCGTACCGCGCCATCGCCGGCCAGGTAATAGCCCTTGAGTTCTTCGGGGAAGTAGCTCTTCTTGAAGCGCTCGGGGTCGCCCCAGATGTTGCGGATCATTGACGGCCAGGGCTTCTTCACCACCAGGATGCCGCCGGCACCGTTGGGCATGTCGTTGCCGGACTCATCAACGATGGCAGCGGTGATGCCGGGCAGCGGCAGCGTGCACGAGCCAGGCACCAGCGGCGTAGCACCGGGCAGTGGCGTGATCATGTGGCCGCCGTTTTCGGTCTGCCAGAAGGTGTCCACGATCGGGCAGCGCTCGCCACCGATGTGCTTGTAGTACCACATCCAGGCTTCGGGGTTGATGGGTTCGCCCACGCTACCCAGGATGCGCAGCGACGACAGGTTCCAGTTCTTGGGGTGCACCTTCTCGTCGGACTCGGCGGCCTTGATCAGCGAACGGATGGCCGTAGGCGCGGTGTAGAACACCGTGCAGCCATGGCGCTCAATCATCTGCCAGAAGCGGCCGGCGTTCGGGAAGGTGGGCACGCCTTCGAACACGATCTGCGTGGCACCCGCCGCCAGAGGTCCATAGGCCACATAGGTATGTCCAGTGATCCAGCCGATGTCGGCCGTGCACCAGAACACATCGCTGTCCTTCATGTCGAAGGTCCAGTTCACCGTCTGGCGTGCCCACAACATGTAGCCACCCGTGGAGTGCTGCACGCCCTTGGGCTTGCCCGTGGAGCCGCTGGTGTAGAGGATGAACAGCGGGTGCTCGGCCCCAACGGCCACAGGGGGACAATCGGTGCTTTGGCCATTCAGCAAGGCCGCGAAGGTGATGTCACGGCCCGCCACCATCTTGCAGGCCGTCGCCGTTCGCTCATACACCAGCACATGCTTGACGGCTTCGCAGCCGCCCATAGCCAGGGCTTCGTCCACAATCGCCTTGAGCGGCAGCTCTTTGCCACCACGCATCTGGAAGTTGGAGGTGATCACGGCCGACGCACCGACGTCCACAATCCGTTCCTGGACGGCCTTGGCCGAGAAGCCGCCGAACACCACGCTGTGCGTCGCACCGATGCGGGCACAGGCCTGCATGGCCACCACGCCCTCGATCGTCATGGGCATGTAGATCAGGACGCGGTCGCCCTTCTGGATGCCCAGTGACTTGAGTCCATTGGCGAATTGCGCCACGCGCTGCAGCAGTTCGCGGTAGGTGACCTTGGTGACCTGGCCGTCATCCGCCTCGAAAATGATGGCGGTCTTGTGCTCGACCGCAGTGCCCATGTGCTTGTCCAGGCAGTTCGCGCTGGCATTCAGTTCGCCATCGGCAAACCAGCGATAGAACGGTGGGTTGCTTTCGTCGAGCACCTGGGTGAAAGGTTTGCTCCACACCACGTTCTCACGCGCCAGGCGTGCCCAATAACCCTCGTAATCCTTCTGGGCCTCAGCACACAAGGCCTCATAGGCCGGCATGCCGGAGATACGGGCATTCTTTTGAACCGCCTCCGAAGGAGGAAACACGCGGTTTTCCACCAATACGGACTCGATCGCAGAGCTGGGTGCATTCATGGTTTTGTCTCCTTGCTATCTGGTGATTGTTGGGGCAAATGTCGGTTTCAGCACTTACATACCACTGACGTCCCCCAGTCGATTAGTCAAGCAAAAATAATGGCTTAGCTAGGGTTTCCCCTGGGGGCAGCACATACAATGCCTGCCCGGCGCGTTGGCGCCTTTTTTGTCTTCTTTCCTTTCAACCACCCACCATCATGGCCTCCTTAGACCCTTATTCTGAGTCGCCTGTCTCCACCCCACCCAACTCGCCCATGCGCCCCCTGCCCAGTCTGATCTTTGCCAGCCGCTGGCTGCAATTGCCCCTGTACCTTGGACTGATCGCAGCCCAAGGCGTGTATGTCTGGCACTTCCTGTTGGAGTTGTGGCACCTGATTGAGGCCGCCTTTGGCAGCCAGACGGCGCTGCAGGCCCTGATCCACAACATCGGCTACAAGCCCGAGGCCCCCATGACAGGCCTGAACGAAACCATCATCATGCTGGTAGTCCTGGCCCTGATTGATGTGGTCATGATCTCCAACCTGCTGATCATGGTGATCGTCGGCGGCTACGAAACCTTTGTGAGCCGCCTGGGCCTGGACAGCCACCCGGACCAGCCGGAATGGCTGGACCATGTGAATGCCTCCGTGTTGAAAGTCAAGCTGGCCCTGTCCATCATCGGCATCAGCTCCATCCACCTGCTCAAGACCTTCATCAACGCCGGCAACTACGATGTCAAAGTGCTGATGTGGCAGACCATCATCCATGCGGTGTTCCTGCTCAGCGCTTTGGCCATTGCCTACACCGACAAGCTGATCCACAGCAACCACCACCCCAGCCACTGAGGCATTTGCCCCTCAATCCTGCCAAGCCCGGAGCCTCAACTCCGGGCTTTTTGCTTTTATCGGCTTTTGACACCGGCTCGCAGCCGCTTGCCACCAATTGCCAGCGGATATCGCCAGGGCTTTCGCCAAAGCATGCGGAAACTCTTGACATCCATATGCCGAATAGTTAGAATAAGCAGCTTATTAACAACCTGCCATGCAGGTAATCCGAATCTTGACGGCTCGGATTAACCCGGCAGCTGCCTGTTTCCGCAACAGTGCAACTGCCACAGCGCCGAACTTTCGGCCCTGATGCACGGACATGTTTGGATCATGTGGCGCGCCTGTCGGTGCGCGGCCTCTGCCCTCTCTTGCGGCCCTTGCGCACCTTTCAGCGTGCCATTCGGGCCCAGTCTAAAACCCTCATGACGGCCAGGTTGCTGCAACCCGGCCCGTGCATCGGTCGGCATGACTTTCGGCTTCGCGTGTAGGCCGTCCAAGCCTCGCTTGTGACGCGGCTGCACTGTGTGTAACCCCCAAGAACAATTCAAGGGAGAACAACCAGTGGCCAAACAAATTCGCATCGAAAACGTCTTCAAGGTCTTTGGCGATCAGCCAAAACAGGCCTTGGAGCTGGTGCGCCAAGGGCTTTCCAAGCAACAAATCCTCGAACGTACCGGTCAATCGATTGGTGTGTTCGACGCCGACTTCACCATCGAAGCCGGGGAGATCTTCGTCGTCATGGGCCTGTCCGGCTCCGGCAAGTCGACCCTGGTGCGCATGCTCAACCGTTTGATCGAGCCCACCAGCGGCCGCATCGTGGTGGACGGGCAGGACATCAACGGACTGAACGACCAGGACCTGCGCGCGCTGCGCCGCAAGGACATCTCCATGGTGTTCCAGTCCTTCGCCCTGATGCCGCACATGAGCGTGCTGGACAACACGGCCTTCGGCCTGGAGATGGCCGGCGTCGACAAGGGCACGCGCCAGAAAGCCGCCCAGGAAGCCCTGGAGCAAGTCGGCCTGGGTGCCTGGGGTGCCAGCTACCCGGACGAGCTGTCCGGCGGCATGCAGCAGCGCGTGGGCCTGGCCCGCGCCCTGGCCTCCGACCCCAGCATCCTACTGATGGACGAGGCGTTCTCCGCCCTGGACCCTATCATCCGCACCGAGATGCAGTCCGAGCTGCTGCGCCTGCAGGAATCCAAGCGCCGCACCATCGTCTTCATCTCGCACGATCTGGATGAGGCCATGCGCATCGGTGACCGCATTGCCATCATGAAGGACGGCCAGGTCATCCAGGTCGGCACGCCCGACGAAATCCTGCGCAGCCCGGCCAACGACTACGTGCGCAGCTTCATCAAGGGCGTGGATGCCGCCGCCGTGTTCAAGGCGTCGGACATTGCGCGCCAGGCCCTGACCATCGTGTCCGAACACAACGATCGCGGGTGCCGCGCGGCACTGCGCCTGATCGAAGACTCGGACCGCGACCACGCCTACGTGCTCAACGCCCGCCGGCGCCTGCTGGGGGTGGTCTCCGCCCAGTCGCTGCGCGACGCCCTGCATGGCCGCGAGGGCATGCTGGGCCTGCAGCACGCCTTCATCGACAACGTGGTGCCGATCGATGCCGCGACGCCGGTGGCGGACCTGTTCGGCCCCATGGCCTCCGCGCCCTGCCCGCTGCCGGTGCTGGGCGAGGACCGCAAATTCCTGGGCGTCATCAGCCGCACCACCATGATGCGCTTCCTGGACCGCGACACCCCGCCGGTGCCACCGCCACAACCGGTGCAGCCGCCCGTCACGCTCAACCCCATGTTCCCCACGGGGGAGGCGGACACCCCCGCGATGCTGCACGAGCATTCGGACGCGCCCGCCACCGACAAGGAGAACAAGCATGAGTGAAGTGAACCAGAACGCCGCCACCCAGGATCCCTGGAGCACCAGCGCCGCGCCCGCCGCCGATCCCTGGTCGGCCGCCAGCACCCCGGCCACTGCCACCGATCCCTGGGGCGCCGCAGCCGCTGCGCCCGATGCTGCTGTGCCCGCCACCGACTGGCTGGCCAGCCCGGCCAGCGCCACACCCGACGCACCGCTGTCCCTGTGGGAGCAACTGCAGACCGATGGGCTGCCGATCGAGGCCTGGATCAACCAGGGCCTGGGCTGGGTGGTGGACAACTTCCGCCCCTTCTTCCAGGCCGTGCGCGCCCCGATCGATGCCACCCTGTCGGGGGTGGAACAACTGATGCTGGCCCTGCCCTGGCCGCTGCTGACCCTGTTCGTGGCCCTGGTGGCCTGGCAGTTTGCCGGGCGCGGCCTGGCGATCGGCACCGCGCTGTCGCTGATTGCGATTGCGGCCCTGGGCATCTGGCCCGAGGCCATGGTCACCCTGTCGCTGGTGCTGACCTCGCTGGCCTTCTGCATCGTGATTGGCCTGCCGCTGGGCGTGCTGATTGCCGCCAGCGACCGCGCCCAGCGCTGGACGCGCCCGGTGCTGGACGCCATGCAGACCACACCCGCCTTCGTCTACCTGGTGCCGGTGGTGATGCTGTTTGGCATCGGCAACGTGCCCGGGGTCATCGTGACCATCATCTTCGCGCTGCCGCCGCTGGTGCGCCTGACCAACCTGGGCATCCGCCAGGTCCGCCCCGACCTGATCGAGGCCAGTCGCGCCTACGGTGCCTCGCCCTGGCAGTTGCTGTGGAAGGTGCAACTGCCGCTGGCCATGCCCAACATCATGGCCGGCATCAACCAGGCGCTGATGCTGTCGCTGTCGATGGTGGTGATCGCTTCCATGATCGCCGTCGGCGGTCTGGGCCAGATGGTGCTGCGCGGCATCGGCCGCCTGGACATGGGCCTGGCCACCGTCGGCGGCCTGGGCATCGTGCTGCTGGCCATCGTGCTGGACCGCATCACCCAGGCCATGGGCGAACCCCAACGTGGCGGCCTGCGCTGGTGGCACCGCGGCCCGCTGGGCTGGTTGCTCAAGCCCCGCAAAAATTCCTGAAACGATAGCTGCCTGCGCTTATTCCATGAGCGCAAGCAGCACTTTTGACCTATTTTTCAACCAGGAGGACGAGACCATGACATCCATCACCCACGCCACGCGCACCCTGGCTGCTGTCGCTGCCAGCACCTTGGCCCTGAGCTGCCTGAGCGTCCAGGCCAATGAACGGCCGGGCCAAGGCGTCAAGGTGCAGCCCCTGAAGAGCTCCATCGCCGAAGAAACCTTCCAGACCCTGCTGGTCGTGAAAGCCCTGGAACAGCTGGGCTACGACGTGCAGCCGATCAAGGAAGTCGAGTACCCCACGGCCCACCTGGCCATCGGCAATGGTGACGCCACCTTCATCGCCTCGCACTGGAACCCCCTGCACGCGGATTACTACAAGAACGCCGGCGGCGATGCCAAGCTGTACCGCAAGGGCGTGTACTCCGACAATGCCGCCCAGGGCTACCTGATCGACAAGAAGACTGCCGACGCCTACAAGATCACCAACGTAGAACAGCTCAAGGATCCCAAGATCGCCAAGCTGTTCGATGCCGACGGTGACGGCAAGGCCGACCTGACCGGCTGCAACCCTGGTTGGGGCTGCGAAGCCATGATTGAGCACCACCTCGACGCCTACAAGCTGCGCGACACGGTCACGCACCAGCAGGGCACCTACTCGGCCCTGATCGCCAACACCATCACGCGCTACAAGGCCGGCCACCCCATCCTGTACTACGCCTGGACCCCGTACTGGGTCAGCAACGTGCTGCAACCTGGCAAGGACGTGGTCTGGCTGGAGGTGCCCTTCTCCTCAGCCCCGGGCGCACAAAAGGGCGTGGACACCAAGCTGCCCAACGGCAAGAACTACGGCTTCGTGGTGAACAAGCAGCACATCGTGGCCAACAAGGCCTGGGCCGAGCAGAATCCTGCCGCGGCCAAGCTGTTCGAGGTCATGCAAGTGCCCGTGGGCGACATCAATGCCCAGAACCACATGATGAACCAGGGCCAGAACAAGCCCGCGGACATCGAGCGCCATGTCAACGGCTGGATCAAGGCCCACCAGTCCACCTTCGACGGCTGGCTGCAACAGGCCCGTGCCGCAGCACGCTGATTTCAGGAGGCTTCGGCCTCCTTTTTTGATGCACCCCACCTGCGTCGTCCGCGGGTGTGGGCAGCCGGGAAGAATGCGCCCATAATCGGTCACCCTCTGTTACCCAGCCTCCCTTCACATCCCCATGAGCGACACCCCTTCCCTGGTGCAAGGCACTGACGAACTTCTGGTCAGCCTGTGCAACTCCGTCACACGCGTCCTGAACGTCGCCACCACCTGCCACATCCAGTATTCCGGCATGGTGCAACGCATCAAGAAAACCTACCTCAAGCCCGATATCGGCTGCTTCGTGCTGTTTGACGGGGGGTTCTCCGGCCTGGTGATCATCAACTTCTCGGCCGCAGCCGCCATGGAGCTGTACCGCAGCTACCTGCTGAACATGGGCATGTCGGAAAGCGATCTGGCCAGCTCCCACACCTCGGATGAAGTCAGCAATGTGATGGGCGAACTGATGAACCAGGTGGTGGGCGACTTCACGGGCAAGGTGCGCCGCGAACTGCAGACCCACATCACGCAGAACCAGCCCAAGATGCTGGTGCTCAACAAACAGGTGCAACTGAGCGTGGATGCCAATCTGGACAACCCGGAAGCCCGCCGCGTCACCTTCTACACCGCCAGCAACAACATCTTCTATCTGGAACTGGCCGTTGACAGCACCGAATTCATCAAGCTGCACGACTTTGATGCCGCCGAGGTGGTCGATCCCGACGCCATCATTGCCCAGGCCGCACAGCCCAGCCGCGCCGCCAGCAGCGCCGCCGCCGATACCGCCGACGTGGAAACCGAGGCCTTGCTCAAATCCCTGGGCATGTAAGCTGCCATCTGGCCCCGTGCCCAGCCCCGCCATGCGGGGCTTTTTTGATGCATGGGCCGTGAACAACCACGCTGCAGGCCCCAGGTTTGCATTTGCGCAAACACCACACACGGCCAATTTGCAATAATTTGTGTCGATTCTTTTTCCATCTCCTCTCTACGTCTGCCATGTCACTGACCTTGGATGCGGTCCAGCAAAGCTCCAGACTTGCGACCGCACATGCCGATCTCGAGCGCTTATTGCGCGAGCAGCAGACCTTGCTGGACAGCGCGGGCGTTGGCATTGCCTTCATCAAGCACCGCGTGGTGGCCCGTTGCAACCACCATTTCGCCAAGATTTTTGGCTTTGCGCACTCGCAGCAGGCGATCGGCATCAGCAGCACCACCCTGCATGCCTCGCGGGAAGATTTCAAGGCCCTGGGGCGTGCCGCCGTAGACAGCCTCATTGATGGAAAAACCTTCAAGACCGAACGCCGGCTGCGACGCCGCAGCGGTCACCTGTTCTGGGCCAGCCTGACCGGCCACCTCATCAACCCGACGGCCCCGCAGGAAGGCTCCATCTGGATCATTGACGACATCGATGAAGAATGCCGTCGCAAGGCCCTGCTGACCGCCACCCTGCGCGAGAAGCAGTTACTGTTCGAGACCGCGGCCGTCGGCATCGTGTACTGGCGCCGCGGCACCCCCAGCCGCTGCAACCCGCACCTGGCCAGCATGCTGGGCTACGAGGCCGAAGAGCTGATCCAGCTCGCGAATGTGCCGGCGACCCTGCGCCATGCCACCTCGCCCCTGGAAGTCTTGAGCGAGGTGGCCGCCAGCAGCCACGGCAACTTCGAAGGTGAAATCACCCTGCGCCACAAGCAGGGGCAGCTCATCGAATGCGAGGCACGCAGCCGCTGGGTGGACCCGCTGGACCACAGCCAGGGCGAAGTCTGGATCCTGGTGGACATCACCGAACGCAAGCACATCCAGGCCATCCTCACACAGACGCAGGCCGAGCTGGAAAGCCTGGTGCACGAACGCACCAACGAACTCAGCGTCACCATCCAGACCTTGCACCAGGAGGTGGAAGACCGCAAGCGGGTGCAGGAGCGCATCCACTGGATGGCGCACTACGACCCGCTGACCGGGCTGCCCAACCGGGCGCTGCTGGCAGAGCGCAGCAAGGCCGCGATCGCTACGGCCCAGGCCAACAGCAGCCCTCTGGCAGTGATCTTTCTGGACCTAGACCGCTTCAAGCACGTCAACGACTCGCTGGGCCACAAGGTGGGCGACGCCCTGCTTGAGCAGATCGCCAAGCGCCTGCGGGCCGTGGTCCGCGAAAAAGACACCGTGGCCCGCCTGGGCGGCGATGAGTTCGTGCTGCTGCTGCCCGGCGCCAACGCCCAGGGCGCGGCCCGCGTGGCCGGCAAGTTGCAGGAAGCCTCGCGCCAGCCCTACCAGATCGGCCACCACGAACTCAGCATGGCCCCCTCCATGGGCATCGCGCTGTTTCCGCAGGATGGACAGGACATCGACAGCCTGACGCAATCTGCCGATGTCGCGATGTACCACGCAAAACTGGAGGGGCGCAACACCTACCGCTTCTTCACGCCGCAGATGCATGCCAAATCGGTGCGCGCCCTGCAACTGGAAAACGCCATGCGCCGGGCGCTGGAGCGCAATGAGTTCACCCTGCACTACCAGCCACAAATCTGCCTGCACACCGGGGAGATACGCAGCGTCGAAGCCCTGCTGCGCTGGCAACAGGCCGAGCTGGGCGCCATCTCTCCAGCCGAATTCATTCCGGTGGCCGAAGACAGTGGCCAGATTCTGCAGATCGGGGAATGGGTCCTCAAGAATGCCATTGCGCAATTGCAAGCCTGGCACCAGGCAGGCTTCCCGCACCTGAAAGTGGCGGTCAACCTGTCGGCCATCCAGTTCCACCAGCCCCAGTTGCCAGAGCTGGTGGGGCGTATCCTGCAGGAGTCCGACATTCCCGCCACCGCCCTGGAGTTGGAGTTGACCGAGGGCGTTGCCGTGCACGACCCCCAGGCGGCCACCCAGACCATGGACGCCCTGCGGGAGCGCGGCGTCTGGCTGTCGATGGACGACTTCGGTACCGGTTATTCATCACTGAGCCAGCTCAAACGCTTCCAGATCTACAAGCTCAAGATCGACCAGTCGTTCGTGCACGACCTGGACCATGACAGCAACGATCGCGCCATCGTGAGCGCCATCATCCGCATGGCACAGGCACTGGGCATGCAGACCACAGCGGAAGGCGTGGAAACCGCGGCCCAGCTGGAGTTCCTGCGCGAACAAGGCTGTGATGAGGCCCAGGGCTACCTGTTCAGCCGCCCCCTGCCAGCGTCGCAGATTCACGCGCTGCTGAGTTCTTACCAACCCTGGATGACACCCCAAGCGTCGAACACACAGGCGCCTTGAACGCCGTTTGCCCCTAACAGCACAGGCACCCCATGCCCTTGCAGGCCGGACTGGCAGTCGACGGACAGAGCGGTCAGGGGCTGGCTTCCAGCGGCGCCCATAGGCGCGGACCGCCGGCATCCAGGTGCGTCAGGTACACCCGCACCTCGAATTCCAGCTGGTGGTACTCAGGCTCCAGGTGGCAGCACAAGGCATAAAAATTCTTGTCGTGATCCGGTTCGCGCAAATGCGCCAGCTCATGGGCCACGATCATTTTGAGGAACGGTTCGGGCATCTGCTTGAACAGCGATGCGATCCGGATCTCGTGCCGCGTATTCAAGCGCCCGCCCTGCACCACCGCCTTGCGGGTGTGCAGGCCCAAGGCATTGCGCATCACGTGCAGCTTGTTGTCATACGCCACGCTGTGCAGCACGCCCGCCTTGCGCAGGCGTGAGGTCTTCAGCGCATCCACATAGGCATACAGCGCCTTGTCCGAGCGCAATGCATGGGCCTGCGGATGGCGACGCCGCAGCCACTGTTCAATGCCCTGCGGCACAGCCAGCAACTGGGCCACCTGCTGCTGCAGCCCCGCAGGGTAGACCTGCAGATAGGGCAATGAAGATGCCACCAAAGTGCCTCAAGAAAAAACCCGGCACAGCCGGGTTGGGTGGATCAGAGAAAGTGTCAATGCAAATGGCGTGGACGACGACCACCACTGCCCCCGCCATTGCGGGGACCGTTGTTGCCACCGCGGGGGGGCAGCTTGCCGATTTCCAGCGAGCTGATCAGGCTGTCGAAGCGCTGCATGAACAGCTTGTCGATTTCGGCCACGACACCCACCAGCTCGGAGGCATCGAAGTGACGCTCCATGGTGTGAATCACGTCCTGCACCAACATGTCACGCTGAACTTTCATGATGGCAGCAGGATTGGGCCCCACAAACAGCATCACGAAGTCATCGCGGGCCTCGTCGGAGCGGTCGCCATCCTCCTCGTCGAACTCGGCATCGTAGAAGGTAACTTCAATGGCCGCACCCGTTTCGGCCAACTCGTTCAGTCCCATGCACACGTCGTCCAGGGACTGTCGGAAGTCCTCGTCACCAGACACCGTCCAGCACATTTGCAAGAGCGCATCCTTGGTGTTGAACTGAATGCCCGGCTCTTCTTCATACGCACTGGCCGCACCAGCCGCCAAAGAGCGTGCCCCGGCATACGACCACAGCGGCTTGAGCGCTTCCTGCAACTGATCAAACGTCACATCTGCACGCAGTTGCACCTGTCCATGCACATGGATTTCAAAGGGCGCGTTATAGCTTGGCATTGTTTTCTTCACACGAGCGTGCGCCTGCAAGACGCAGACACACAAAATAATCTGTTGAGGATTGTCGCACGCCTACCCACCCTCACCGAGCGATCTGCAGATTGCCCGCAATTTCCACCTGCACACCACGAGCCACCACATGGTAAAGATGCCGTGACACGCAAAATGTTCCCATCTCGCATGGAAGCAGCAAGGCCTCATGGCGATGCGGCCAGCGTGTCGGCATCACTCGGTGATGCGCCACCTCCTTCAAACACACCAGGTTCTCGCCTCCATTTGTGAAGGCAGCCCTAAATTGAGAAGGGAAAATGGGAAATGGGGACGCACACAAGCGTCTGCAGCGACCGTTGACGCAAAAAAAGGCCCTACTGGGGCCTTGGCTGGTTTGGCCTGTGCAGATTGCCGCACAGCTTTGCATGTTCGTGGTGCCCCGGGCCGGGATCTACACACAAATAAAATCAATATCTTGACACCAATATGCGTAATAAATGCGTAACCGGAATCAGCAATTCAAACAATACCGAAGCATGCTGATTAATACCGAATATCACCGCTGATTATATTCATCTCGTGGAAGCTATTAATTAGATATATATCCGTCGAATCCCGTCGGTTGCTAGATCCCAAAACTTGCGCGGCAAGTACTGATGGGCTTGGTTGTAGGAACTGCTGACAGTGCCGTCGAAAGCGACACACGAAGCGGGCGGGCGAGGCGGGGTCTCGAGCGCGCGCTGAGGGGGGCTGAGCAGGCACCACGATATGTCTTGCGCACAGTGTGTTACAGCCCATATACTGTATGCGCATACAGTATTGAGCAGGTGACCATGCCTACAGAGAGCAAGCACAAGATCCAGAAAGAGATTGATCAGGCCAGTGAGCGCGTTGGCGCGTTGTGTGAGCTTCTTGAAGCAGCGCAGCACAACAAGGTGAGTGCGTCCTGTATCCACTCCATCCTTAAACCGATCGCGCGACAGCTGGACCACGCTGCAGGCGCGATTGCCGACGCATCGCTGAACCACCAGTAGCCAGGCCCATACAAGCAAAAGCCCCGCAGTGCGGGGCTTTTGTTTTGGCGGGGGCTGCTGCTTACCTCAGCTCTTGCGCCTGGGGCTCGTCCACTCCGGGCAACCTGTAGGTGTCAAAGCGGCAGATCTCCTCCCCCGCAAAATCGTTGATCGCCGCGGCAAGGTGGGTCTGCAGGGGCTGGATCTCGTTGCGGGCAAACACCCGCGCCGCGTTGACCACGTTGCCAAAGCCCGCCGCATTGCCGGGCACAACGCCGATCAGCTCCGGCGGCACCCGGTGCGCGGCCAGTTGGTCATCGCGGCTGACGTTCTTGATGTTCAGGAATTCGTCTTTGGCCGTCGCCTCTCCGATGGGGATCAGCTTGATGCCGTCCTTCTCCCCTTTCGGACTGTGAAAAAACAGGTTGCGAAAGTTGCCGATCCCCTTGCTGCTCTTGAGGGCGGTGCGCAGGCTGTCCACGTCTGCCTGGTTGGGGCTGGGGTCCGTCATGTACAGGATGAAACCCGCGTGGCTGCCGTTGGTGTAGTAGCGCCGGCGGAACAGCGTGGCCGATTCGTTGAGCAGGCTGGACTGCAGCGAGGCCAGGTACTGCGGCACCCCATAGACCTCCTGGTCCACGTCCGGGTCCATGATGTGGCAGATGCTGCCGCGGCGGAAGGTGTGCACCTCGTTCCACTTGGGCATGAAGCCAAAGCGCTGCAGATCCCGATGCCGCCGCGTGTACTTGGCCAGGCTGTGTGTCAGCTGCATGCCGCTGCCCAGCACGTTGCGCGGCTGCTCCAGGTAGGCGTTGGCAAACACCAGGTAGTCCTTGCACACCTTCAGCATGGTGCTGCGGCTCAGCATGGGGTGCGGCTTGAAGGTGCTGGCCAGCACCTGGGCCTTGAACTGGATGGCACTGGCGTGGTGGACACCCGCCCGCAGCATGCGCGACAGGCCGTCAGCGCTGATGGGCATCTCGTACCACTCGTTGTGGATCAGGTTGCACTCGAAGTAATCGAACAGCTCCCGACGATCCAGCACGGCCTCCGGATCGCCAAAAGTGAATGCCTCCATCGCCTGGGGCGCTGCTACGGTCGCCGAATCGGTCATCAGAAAATCTCCAAAATCACGCCGCCCTCGGCCATGCCGCCCACTGCGGCTGCCTCCAGGGGCTCGTTGTCCAATGCATTCATGCAGGCCCAGGCCAGGTCGGCGTGGCCGGTCTCGTCGCTGCGGCCGCTGGCATAGGTCACGCTGCGCCCGCTCGCGGTCATCTCGCGCTTGATAGCCATGAAGCTGCGCTGCAGGTCCACATCGCCCGCATCAAACTGCAGGCGCCCGCCGCGGATCACGCTTTGCGCCTTCAGCACCAGGCGGGTCTTGACCTCCACGCTGTATTGCAGCGCACGTGCCGCGGGGAAGAACTTCTGCACGATCTGGAACACCCCGGTGCCCAGCCCCGTGGTGTCGATCGTGATGTGCTCCACGTGGTACTTCTCGGTCAGCTTGCGGATCACTTCCGCCTGGGCTTCAAAGTCCGCCCCCTTGAACTGCATGCGCTCTAGCACCCGGAACGCACCGCCGGGTTTGTCGGGCGGTGCCAACACCACCAGGCCTGCCGCATCGCCTGTGTGGCTCGGGTCGTAGCCGATCCACACCCGCTTGAACGCAAACGGCCGCAGCGAAAACGGTTTCCAGTCAGTCGCCCAGGCTTCCCAGCTGTCCACATGGCAGCGCATCAGCTCAGTCAGCGGGAAGACGGCGAACGATTCGTCCACAAACCCGCACATCAGCAGGTTGTCCCATTCGTCGTCGCTGTACTCAAACCGCAGCTCGTCCAGGTCGAACAGGTCGCACCCGCCGGCCGCGGCATCCAGCACCGTCACGATCTGGCGCCAGATCTTGTCTTCGCCCGTGAAGCCGCCCGCCAGGCGGTCATGACTCAGGTCCAGCTCGATGCGGTCGGCCTTGGCCCGCTTCTTGTTGATGCGACTGCCGCTCCAGAAGGCATAGGCCTGGTGCTGCAAGCTGCTGGGCGTGCTGAAGTAGGTCTTGCGCCACTTCTTGTGCATGGCCATGCCGCTGGCCACCTTGTTGAGCTGGTCGAACGACTGCGTCCAGAAGAACTCGTCAAAGTAGAAATTGCCGTGGTAGCCCTGCGCCGTGCGGGCGTTGGTGCCCAAAAAGTACAGCGTCGCCCCGTTGGGCAGAACGATGGGGTCGCCCTTGAGCTCAATGCCCAGCACCTCTTTGACAAAGGCCAGGATGTAGCCGCGGAAGATGTGTGCCTGCGCCTTGGAGGCTGACAGGAAGATCTGGTTGCGCCCGGTCTCCAGCGCATCAATCAGCGCCTCGCGGGCAAAGTACCAGGTGGCGCCGATCTGGCGGCTTTTGAGGATGGCGCGGGTGCGCTCCTGGCTGTTGCGCCACCAGGTCAGCTGGTACTGAAACAGGCTGTCAATGAAAGCGGACTTCAGCTTCTCCAGCCCCTCTTCGCCCCCCAGCTGGTTGCTGCGGTCCGGGTGCCGCTTCGGGCCGGCGTTGCGGGCATTGATGTTGGGGTTCAGGTCGCTTTCCTTGCCCGTCTCCGCGTACTTGTGCACCCGGGCCAAGCGCTCCATCTGGCGACCCAGCAGGTCAATTTCCTTGAAGTCGCCGCCGGTCTTGTTCTCCTTGTTGATCAAGGTGCACAGCCGCATCTCCAGCGTGCCCTCCACCCGCTCCACCGCCTTGGCTTTGTCCCAGCCATCGGCCTGCTTCCACTCGTGCACCGTGGTGCGCGGCACGTCGATGTGTTCGGCAATGTGCGTCACCCGCCAGCCCATCCAGTACAGCGCCCGGGCTTTGCGGCGCTTGTCCTGGGTGGGGTCGGTCAGCGCGTGCAGCACATCCAGCTGCGCCGTTTCCGGGGCTGCAGCTTCGGTGGTGGGGAAGGGAAAAGGGTTGTGCTGGCCTTGGCGCAAACGCGCCTTGCGGCCTTCAGTGGCTGGCATACCCGCCAGTTTGGGCATGCATTCGCGCGCGTGCACCTACGCGTTTATGTAGCACGCGGCGCTACATGGCAAAGCGTTTGCCGCTGACAGGGGGTCGGTCAGACCATAGAGGCTACCGCTGCAAAGCCCCCTGCAACCAACCCCGAACGAACATGCCCAAAAAGTCCAAATGGTTCCGCGTGGCCACCGAAGGCGCCACCACCGACGGCCGCGCCATCGAGCGCAGCTGGATCGAGCAAATGGCCAAAAACTTCAGCCAGGCCAAGTACGGCGCCCGTGTGTGGATCGAGCACATGCGCGGCCTGCTGCCCGACAGCGCCTTCGCGGCCCAGGGCGATGTGGTCGCCGTCAAGGCCGAGGCGGTCGACGACGGCAAGCTGGCCCTGTTTGCCCAGATCAAGCCGCTGGAATCGCTGGTCGCCATGAACAAGGCCGGCCAAAAGCTCTACACCTCGATCGAGGTGGACCCCAACTTTGCCGGCACGGGCGAAGCCTACCTGGTCGGCCTGGCCGTCACCGACAGCCCTGCCAGCCTGGGCACCGAGCTGCTGCAGTTTGCCCAGCAGCACCCCGCAGCCAGCCCGCTGGCCCACCGCAAGACCAACGCCAACACCCTCTTCACGGCGGGCCAGGAATTCACGCTGGAGCTGGAGGAAGCCACGCCACCCACCACCGCGCCAGCGGACCCCAGCGTGTTTAACACCGTCGTGGCTGCATTTGCCAAGGCCCTGGGATTGTCTGCAGCCCCTGCAGCGTCCACGCCCGCCACGCCGGCCGCAGCAGCTCCTGCGGCTTTCACGGCCGAGCAGCAGGCGGGCGTCGCCCAGGCATTGGAAGGCCTCAAAGCCTTCGGCCAGCAGCAGATTGCCGCCATGGATGCACTGCGCGGCGAGTTCAGCGCCCTCAGTGCCAAGCACTCCGAGCTGGTCACCAAGCTCAGCCAGCAGCCCGCGGACCCTGCACGCCCTGCCGCCTCCGGTGGCCAAGGCCAACAGCTGGCCGAGTTCTAAGCCAACGCCCCACCCACACACGCAACCTATTTTTTGAAGGAACGCACCATGCGTAACGAAACCCGCAAAGCCTTCAACGGCTACCTGGGCCAGATTGCTGCCCTCAACGGCCTGGCGGTCGGCGATGTCTGCAACAAATTCAACGTCACACCCACGGCCCAGCAGAAGCTGGAAGTCAAGCTGCAGCAGTCCAGCGCCTTCCTGGGCCGCATCAACATCATCGGCGTGACCGAGCAACTGGGCGAAGCCCTGGGACTGGTGGCATCGAGCACCATCGCAGGCCGCACCAACACCAGTGGCAACGGCCGCCGCTCTGGCCGCGATGTGACCGGCCTGGAGAAGAACGAATACGTCTGCAAGCAAACCGACTACGACACCTTCATGCCCTATGCCAAGCTGGACGCCTGGGCCAAGTTCCCCGACTTCCAGACCCGCATCAGCAAGGTCATCGTGGACCGCTGCGCGCTGGACCGCATCATGATCGGCTGGAACGGCACCCACGCTGCCGCAGACACCGACCGTGAAGCCTACCCGCTGCTGCAGGACGTGAACATCGGCTGGCTGGAAAAGATCCGCACCAAGGCACCCGACCGTGTCATGACCGGAGGCGAAGTCGCCGGCAAGATCACCTTTGGCCATGCCGATGCCGACTACAAGAACCTGGATGCCCTGGTCTACGACGCCCGCATGACGCTGGTGGGTGAGGCGCACCGCGAAGACCCCGACATGGTGGTCATCGTGGGCAGTGACCTGATGCACGACAAGCTATTCCCCCTGGTGGCCAACAACGACGCACCCACGGAACAGCTGGCGGCCGACATCGTCATCAGCCAGCGCCGCCTGGGCGGCATGCAGGCCATGGTGGTGCCCTACTTCCCGGCCGGCAAGGTGCTGATTACCAGCCTGGACAACCTGTCCATCTACTACCAGGAAGGCGCCCGCCGCCGTGCCGTGCTGGAGAACCCCGGGCGCAACGGCGTCGAGACCTTCGAGTCCAGCAATGACGCCTTCGTGATCGAGGACTACGACCGCTGCGCCCTGGTGGAAAACATCCAGGAATTCGCCGCCCCCTGACCGTGGCTGAACCCGGCCGCCGCTGCCTGCGGCCGGCATCCCCACCCTACAGCGAGCACCCGCTATGCCTATGACCCCGGCACAACGCCATCGCGCACGCATTCTGGCGGCGCAAGAAGCCACCCGCGCCGCAGCGCAAGACCCGTTTGGTGGTGCCTCCGGCAGCCAGCATGAGCTGATGCTGGCCCAGCTGCACGCCCACATGCGCCTGCTCAAGGACATCCAGGCCACGGAAAAGAAGATCGAGGCCAAGCGCAAGCTGCTGCCCGAGTACTTCGAGTACCTGGATGGTGTGCTGGAGGCTGACGCCGGCGTGCAAGACCCCGTGGTGACCACCTTGCTGGTCTGGCTGCTGGATGTGGGCGAGTGGGTGCAGGCCCTGCAGGTGAGCGAGTACTGCCTGCGCCATGGCCTGGTGCTGCCCGACCGCTTCAACCGCAACGTGCCCACCTTGCTGCTGGACGAGGTCAGCGAAGCCGCCATCAAGGGCCAGCTGGCTGGGGTGGACGCCCTGGCCGTGCTGGCCAAGGTGGACGAACTCACCAAAGACCACGATGCCCACGACCAGGCCCGCGCCAAGCTGCACAAGGCCATCGGCTGGGCCACCATGGGCAAGCACGCCACGCACGACCTGAATGCCGAAGAAATCAAGGCCCTGCAGCTGGACCGGGTGCGCATTGCCCTGCCCCACCTGCAGCGCGCCATCGAACTGCACGCCCAAGTGGGCGTGAAAAAAGACGTGGAACGCCTGGAGCGCCGCTTGAAAGAGCTGCAGCCGCAAGACAGCGGCAACCAGGCCCCCAACTGAGCGTACCCCGCACCCGGACGGCTCAGGGGCTGCGGCCCGCCAGTTTCACTGCGCACCGGCCAACGCCTCTGACCACCGTCCCCTTATTCACCAAGCCCGCCCGCCATGTCTTTCATCGTCACCGCCAACCCGCCAGCCGCCCCGCAAGAAGGCACTGTCAGCAATGACGGCTTCTTCCCCGACATGAGCCCCCAGGCCGTGCGCGATGCCTGCCGCCTGGATGGCACCGTGACCAAGGAACGCCTGCTACCAGCCCTGCAGGACGCCATGCTGAGCGTCAATGCCGAGCTGCAAGCCTGGGCCGACGAACAGCGTAGCCGCTGGGGCTATGCCACCTTGGACGAGGTGCCCGCGCCCCAGGTCGGCGGCACCAGCGCCAAGGTCCTGTACTACCAGCGCGCCGTGCACTACTGCCTGATGGCCGACCTGGCCGAGATGTACCGCAGCATTGCCAGCACCCCGTCGGGCAGCGGCAAGGCCGATCGCGTGATGGAAGAGCTGGTCGTCCAGTTGGGGGACCACCGGCGCAAGCAGCGCTGGGCCATCTCGGACCTGCTGGGCGTTGCCCGCTGCACCGTCGAGCTGCTGTAAGCCATGGCCACCCAGATCCGCACCCAGCAAGGCGAAACCGTCGATGCCCTGTGCTGGCGCCACTACGGCCGCACCCTGGGTGCCGTGGAAGCCGTGCTGCAAGCCAACCCCGGCCTCGCCCGCCACGGCCTGGTGCTGCCCCAAGGGCTGCTGGTGCTGATGCCGGATCTGGCGGCCGCCCCCACCAAAACCACCGTCACGCTCTGGGAGTGAGCATGAGTAAGCAAGAACTACTGCATTCCACCGCCGTCGAAGCCGCCAAAGGCACACCGCCGGTCATCGTGACCGCCACGGCACAAATCAATGCCTGGACCGGTGCAGACGTCATCACTTTTCTGACCATCACCTATCTGGCGCTTCAGATCCTGTGGCTGTTGTGGCGCTGGTGGAAATCCGCCAAGACCGGGCAGGTACAGCCATGAAGCAGTACTTCCCGCACCTGGGCGGCACCCTGGTCCTGGCCAGCGCTGCGCTGCTGGGCTTCCTGGGTACCTGGGAGGGCAAGGCCCAGTACACCGTGTACGCCGACAAGTTGGCCGGCGGGCTGCCCACCGTGTGCAAGGGGCTGACCCGGCATGTCACCACGACCCCGATCATCGTGGGCCAGCGCTGGAGCCCCGAGCAGTGCGAGCGCGAAGAAACCGCCGCCCTGCAGCGCGTGCAAACCGCGTTGGCCCAGTGCTTCAAGGTGCTGCCGCCCCAGTACGTGTTTGACGGGGCCAGCAGCCATGCCTGGAATTTTGGCCACCCCAGCACCTGCACCAGCCAGGCCATGGCCAGCTTCAACCAGGGCGACTGGGCCACCGGCTGCCGACGACTGTCCATGTCCGATGCAGGCCGCCCGGTCTGGAGCTTCGTCAGCCACATCGATCCCGCCACGGGCGCCAAGGTTTTCACCTTCGTCCAGGGCCTGGCCAACCGCCGCCAGGCCGAAACCAGCTTTTGCCGCCAGGGGGTGCCCGCATGAAAACCCAAGCCAAGGAACTGCTGGCCGATGCACTGCTGTACACCGTGCTGCTGGCCGCCGGTGGCTTTGCCGGCATCTTCTACGAATCGCGCAACGCCGCGGTGGCTGCCCAGCAAGAGCTGCAGGACCTGCAGCGGCGCACCGCCATCACCACCGCCTGGCTGCGCGGCGAGCGCACCGCCAGCGAAACCCGCATGCAGGCGCAGATCAGCGCTCTGCAATCCCAGTTGAGCCAAGAGCAAGGCCAAGCCAATGAAAAACACCACACCCATGTCGCTGGCGTGCGTGCTGGCACTGTCAGCGTGCGCGTCCCCATCGTGCCCGCCAGCTGTCAGTCCGCTGGACTTCCAGGCGCCGGCGTTTCCAGCGCTGAACCTGCAGCCGCGCACGCCCAACTTGACCCAGCGGCAGCAGCAGATCTTGCAACCATCACCCACGAAGGTGATGCCTCCATCCGTGACCTCAACTACTGCATCGCCCAATACAACGCCGTCAAAGACGCCCACGACGCCTGGCGGCTGAAGCTGGAGGGCATGGCCCATGCGCAAACCCCCTAGCCTGCGCGACCACCTGACCGCCGCCCTGCCCGAGTACCGGCGCAACCCGGAAAACCTGCTGATGTTTGTGACCGGCGGGCATGTGGCGACCACCGGCACCGCTGCCTTGGGCTGGCAGTGGCAGTACCAGCTGCGCCTGGTGTTCTGCGACTTCACCGGCCATCCGGATGCGGTGATCGGCCCCACGCTGGTGTGGCTGCGCGCCCACCAGCCTGACCTGCTGCACCACCCCGAGCGGCAAAAGCAGGCCATCCAGATCCAGGCCGAATACCTCAACACCCAGGCCATGGATCTGGTGCTGGACCTGCAGCTGTCCGAAAGCGTCAGCGCCCGCCCCGTGTCACAAGGGCCGGCCGGGGCCTTTGAGCTGGTGCACCGGCTGGAGCCCCCCTGCCTGGACGGCTTGCCACACGATGCCGTGACCGCCCTGTACCTCAACGGTCAGCAGCTGGCCGCGTGGCCGCCGGTGGATGTGGTGGGGAAATAAGTCATGGATGATCTGGAAAGACTGGAAGACTGGCTGACCCCGCTTACCAGCCAACTTGAGCCGCAGTCCCAAAAGCGGCTTGCCCGCTCGATTGCAACAGAGCTGCGCAAAGAAAACATTCAAAACATCCGGCGCCAAATGGGGCCGGATGGTGTTCGCTGGGAGCGAAGAAAAAAACGAGGGCAGCAGCAAAGCCCATTCGCTACTTCTACAGGGCGAGAGATGGGCATGAGCGTGAAATTGAGATGTCCAGTTACCGTGATGACGGTGATCGCATCGTTGGCTATGACAAGGAAGCTGGTGGTATCAGAACCATGCTCAAGCAGGGCATGTTGCGCTCCATGTCTGCACGTTACCCGGCTGGAAATTCTGCCCAAAAACGCCGTGCGCAGTACATGCTGACTGGGTTTGCCAGAAACCGGTTCATGCGCATTCAGTCCTCTTCAAAAGAGGCATCTGTATTCTTCGGTGGCCGCGCTGAACAATTGGCGCGCATCCACCACTTTGGTTTGCGAGATCGTGTGGCCCCGGGAGGCGCTGAATACGACTACCCGGCGCGAGAGTTGCTTGGTATCAGCAATCCTATGCGTGAGCGAATCTCGGGGATGATCATCAACCATCTGGCTGAATCATGAGCTTGTTTGTGTAGCACGCGCCGCTACATGCGCGCGCGCTGGCGCGTGCGTGAGTGCTTGGGCACCATCCCTGGCATGTTCACACCCCCCGAACTCAGCCCGGTTGAGCTGTACCGCCTGATTGCCAACATGATCCGCACCGGCCGCGTGGAAGACGTGCGCGCCGGAAGCCCCGCGCGCTGCACCGTGCGGCTGGGCGAAGAGCTGGTCACCACCTGGGTGCCCTGGTACGCCCTGGCCGCGGGCGGCGCCGGACAGACACGGCACTGGCGCACCCCAGCCCACGGTGAGCCCTGCGTGCTGTTGTCGCCCGAAGGCGACCTCAACCAGGCCATCGCCTTCCCTGGCCTGTTCAGCACCGACATGCCACAAGGCGCCGCCAGCGCTGACGTGGAACGCCACGACTTCAACGGCACTGATTTTTGGGAACACCACCGCCCCACGGGCACCCTGCGGTTTGAAATCACCACCGCAATCGAGCTGCAAGTGGGTGCTTCACTGCTGCGCATCACCCCCGAAGGCACCACGCTGACCACCCCGGATTACAAGGTGGACAGCCCGAACACAGAGTTCACCGGTGCAGTGACCGTGCAAAAGCTGCTCAGCTTCAACGGCGGCATCGCCGGCAAAGCCAGCGCCGGTGGCAGCAATGTCGTTCAGGGTGGCATGCAGTTCGAGGGCGGCCAGATCACGCACAACGGCAAGCGCATCGACGATGGTCACACCCATTCCGACCCGCATGGCGGCAATACGGGAGTGCCCAACTGATGGACCGCACCACTGGCCGGCGCATCGCCGGCATTGACCATGTCCGGCAATCCGTTGCCGACATCCTGACCACCCCGCTGGGCAGCCGGCTGGAGCGGCGCAACTACGGCAGCCTGCTGCCCAGCCTGATCGACCAGCCTGACAACGCCCACACCCGCTTGCGCTGCTACGCTGCCATCGCCAGCGCACTGATGAAGTGGGAGCCACGCCTGCGCGTCACCCGCGTGGGCATGACCGCCGGCGACCGACCCGGCCAGGCCACCGTGGATCTGCAAGGCGACTACCTGGCCAGGCCGTGAGCCTGTCCGCGGCATTACAGATGCGGGGTTCGGCATGAGTGTGGACTTCTCGCAGCTGCCAGCCCCCAGCGTCGTCCAGCCCCTGGACTTTGAGGCCGAGTTTGGCCGCCTCAAGGCCCTGGTGGTGCAAGACATGCCCGAGCTGGCCGAAGTCCTGGAGCTGGAATCCGAGCCCGCCACCAAGCTGCTGCAGCGCTGGGCATATGAGAACGTCGCCATGCAGGCCCGCATCAACGACAGTGCCCAGGCCTGCATGCTGGCCTATGCCGTGGAGGAAGACCTGGACAACGCCGCTGCCAACAACGGCGTGCAGCGCCTGGCGGGCGAGACCGATGCCCAACTGCGCCGCCGCGCCCAGATGGCCTTTGAGGGGCTGACAGTGGCCGGCAGCAAGGGCAGCTACATTTTTCACGCGCTGAGCGCCGACGCCCGCGTACTGGACGCCATGCCGCTGACACCCACTGCGGGCACCGTGCGGGTGGTGGTGCTCAGCACCGAGGGCGACGGCACCGCCCCGCAGGATCTGCTGGACACCGTCAAGGCTGTACTGAGCCCCGACGACATGCGCCCTATGAACGACACCGTGGAGGTGGCCTCTGCCGAGGTGCTGCCGTTTGCGGTGGATGCGGTGCTCTACCCCTACCCGGGGCCTGTGGTGGCCACCGTGCTGGAGCGTGCGCAGATGGCACTGGCCGAGTACCTGGCCCGCTGCCGCCGTCTGGGCTATGACGTCACGCGCAGCGGCATCACGGCCGCGCTGCATGTCCAGGGGGTGCAACGGGTGGAGATCGCTTCCCCCGCCGCTGACATTGCCGTGGCGCCGCACCAGGTAGCCCACTGCACCGCCATGAATGTGACCCTGGCCGAAGGCACCTATGTCTGAGGCCCACCTGCTGCCCCCCAACGCCACGCCGCTGGAACGCGCCATGGCCAAGGCCGCCCACCTGCCACACCGCCCGGAAGTCATCCGCCAGCTGTGGAACCCCAGCACCTGCCCGCTGCCTTTGCTACCGTGGCTGGCATGGGCCTGGAGCATGGACGAGTGGGACCCCGCCTGGACCGAAAGCCAGCAGCGCGCCATGGTGGCCGATGCCCGGCGCCTGCACCGCAAGAAGGGCACCGCCTGGGCCGTGCGCAATGCACTGCTGCGCAGCGGCCTGGAAAGCGTGCGGGTGATTGAGCACCCGGCAGGCGCCGGCCACTGGGCCGAGTTTGATGTGGACGTGGCCGTGGTGGACCGGCCCTTGACGCAATCGGCCATGGATCGTGCCGCGGCCTTGATCGAAGAGAACAAGGCGCAGCGCTGCGTGCTGCGCACCCTGCGCACTTCGATGCAAAGCCGCGGCGCCCTGCACATCGGCATCCAGCTGCTGGCAGGAGACACCACCACCGTTTACCCACTGCAGCCCCAGGACATCCAGTCCCCGGCTGTGACCACCGCCTGGGCATTCGCGGCCCATGACGCCATCACCACTACCGTCTACCCCATGCCATGAGTAACTTCTACACCATCCTCACCAACATTGGCGCCGCGCTGCACGCCAACGCCCAGGTGCAACAAACCACCGTCCCCTGGACCCACATGGCCCTGGGGGACGGCAACGGCAATCCCGTGGTGCCCCAGCAAACGCAAACCGGCCTGGTGCGTGAAGTCCACCGCCTGCCCATCACCAGCCTGGAGCAACACCCGGACAATCCCAACTGGATCGTGGTGGAAGCCGTGGTGCCCAGCGATGTCGGCGGCTGGACCGTGCGCGAGACGGCGCTGTACGGCGGCGCTGGTGGCGGCAGCTGCATCGCCGTGGGCAACTACCCGGCCACCTACAAACCGGTGCTGGCTGAAGGTGCCTCCCGTGAAATGGTCATGCGCATGGTGATCGAGGTCAGCAGCGTGGCCACGGTCAAGCTGGTGATCGACCCCGCCGTGGCCATTGCCAGCCGCAAGTGGGTGGAAAGCCTGGTGGCCACCCCAGCCAAGGCGGGCCTGGTCAAGCTGGCCACCGTGGATGAAGCCAAACAAGGCCTGCGCGATGATGTGGCCGTGACGCCTGAGGGGCTGGATGCGGCATTGGACGGCATTGGTGGCCTGCCGCGTTTTACGCCCTACCTGTGGGGTGGCCGAGGCGATGCCATGCCAGGGGGCGACACGCAATCGAGCGGCCAGCAACTGCTGGACCTGATGTATCCCACCATGCGCGTGGACGTGATGGCCACGCAGTTTTACTGCACGGAGGCTGAGTGGCAGGCCGACGCCTACAAGCGCGTGACGCACTGGAGCCTGGGGAATGGCGTGAGCTGGATGCGGCCACCGGACAAGAATGGCGTGCAGCCTGGCAACGTAGGGGCGTTCTACGGTGTGGGCTCTAACCCTGCAGGGGGGCTGCTGGGTACTGCATTGATTGACGCCATGCGTAATTTGAAGGGGCGCATCGGTGCGAATGCCGGAGCTGCCTACCAGTTCCTTGGCGAAGGGCCATTTGCTGATGTCTCCGGGGTGCTAGAAGTTGAATACCGCAGTGGCGCACCAATCGCAGACGGTTCGCCAAGCATTCCAAACTCAGGCGGTGCATTAATCTTCAATGCGGCCAAAGGATTGCCAGCAGGAACCACCACAGACCCGCTGACAGGCGAATTCCGCCCGCGCACTTGGTACGGCATCTGGATGATTCGGATGTACGGGCGTGTGACCAGTGCGGGCGACTTGAATGCCCCGGCGCTGAATGCGCGCATGGACATGCTCGATGCGCGGGTGGCAAGCCTGGAGGCCGGTCGCTCGTGGGTTGACGTGACCGCCAGCCGCTCCATGTCGGTCGCCTATGAAAACGTACTCCCTCACCCCAAGGAATTCGCCATCACGCTGCGGGCGACGAATGGCGTGGACTCCTGCATGGTGGTTTGCAATGACGTTGAGATTTTTAACGGTGATCCCGGAGTGGGTACGGCTTCAACGTCCACACAGGTCTACGGCAAGGTGAACCCTGGCAAGTCGGTTTCTGTGACTGGAAGTGCGGGGGTTGTTATTGGCAAATGGGTGGAATCGACATGAACACACTTCTCTTCAAAGATGCGCAGGGTGGGCTGCACTGCACAACGAAAGAGCGTGCAGAGGCGCGTGGGTTGGTCCGTGTCACCCCGGAGGAAGCGTCTGCGCTCCTGAACCCGCCAAAGTCGCTGCAAGAGCTGGCCGCCGCCGCAATGGAGGCGGTGAATGCGCAGTACATCGAGCGCATGGGCGCTGTGGCCAGCCCTTACCCGCTGCATGAGCGCGAGAGCTGGCCCATCCAGCTTGCCGAGGCGCAGACTGTGCTGCTGTACCCGGGCGGCGAGCTGCCCGAAGGTGTCACATCGACCTGGATTGACCAGTGCGCCCATCAGCGCGGCATGACGCGCCTGGAGCTGGCCCAGCGCATCGTGGCCAAGGACACAGCCTACCGTATGGTGTCGGGCTTCCTGAGTGGCGTGCGCCAGTGGCATGAGGACTGCATTGACCTGCTGCTGACGCTGGGCGAAGAGGCGCGCGACGAGCTGCAAGCCTACGACCACCTGCAGGGATGGGAGCGTGCTGAAGAGCAACTGGCCACCTAAGCCGGTCACATGGCCGCCCCAAAGCCCGCCTCGCGCGGGCTTTTTGCTGTAGCCACCGCCGCTACATGTGCGCGCGCTGGCGTGCGCGAGGGGGGCTTGGCACCCTTGAGGGGTCGCCAACTTCACCCACCCAGCGCCCATGTCTACCGAATACCACCATGGTGTGCGCGTCCTCGAATTGACCGAGGGCATGCGCACCATCCGCACCGTCTCCACGGCGATCATCGGCTTGGTTGCCACCGCATCCGACGCCGATGCGGCCACCTTCCCCCTGAACAAGCCTGTGCTGATCACCCATGCCCGCAATGCGATCGCCAAGGCGGGCAAGCTGGGCACCCTGGCCACCTCGCTGGACGCGATTGCCGAGCAGTGCCTGCCCATCTGCGTGGTGGTCCGCGTGCCCGATGGCGAAGGCGCCACCAACGAAGAAAAAGCCGCCAGCCTGACCAGCCATGTGATCGGCGGTGTGGCCGAGGACGGCAGCTACACCGGCATGAAGGCCCTGCTGGCGGCCCAGGGCAAGCTGGGTGTCAAACCCCGCATCCTGGGTGCTCCCGGCCTGTCCACCCAACCTGTGGCCACCGCCCTGGCCACGCTGGGCGAGCAACTTCGCGCCATGGCCTACTGCGGCACCTACAAGGACACCGTGGGCGATGCCATCCTGTACCGCGGCGAGTTCGGCAAGCGTGAGCTGATGCTGATCCACGGCGACTTCCGGCGCTGGGACACTGTGGCCAACGCCACCGTGGACGCCTGGTCCGAGGCCTATGCCCTGGGCCTGCGCGCCAAGATCGACCTGGACCAAGGCTGGCACAAGACCCTGTCCAACGTGGCAGTCAACGGCGTGACCGGCATCAACAAGGACATCTACTGGGATCTGCAGAACCCCGCCACCGATGCCGGCCTGCTCAACGCGGCCGACGTCACCACCCTGATCAACAAGGACGGCTACCGCTTCTGGGGCAGCCGCACCTGCAGCGACGAGCCCCTGTTCAGCTTTGAATCGGCCGTGCGCACCGCCCATGTGCTGGCCGACAGCATTGCCGATGCCCACATGTGGGCCGTCGACAAGCCCCTGCACCCCAGCCTGATCAAGGACATCCTGGAAGGCGTCAACGCCAAGATGCGCGAGCTGACCGCTGGCGGCTACCTGCTGGGCGGCCAAGCTTGGTTCGATGCCGCAGCCAACGAAGCGGCCACGCTCAAGGAAGGCCAGTCCTTCATCGACTACGACTACACCCCCGTGCCCCCGCTGGAGAACATCAATTTCCGCCAGCGCATCACCGACCGCTACTTCGCCGACTTCGCCACCCGCGTGCAAAGCGGCGGCTAAGCCCAGGCATTCAATTTCAGGAGCAACCACATGGGTATGCCATCCAAACTCAAAAACTTTGCCCTCTTCGTCGACGGCGTCAGCTGGGCCGGTGAAGTGCCCGAACTCACACCGCCCAAGCTCACCCGCAAGATGGAAGAGTTCCGCGCCGGCGGCATGCGCACCCCGGTCAAGGTGGATCTGGGCACCGAAGCCCTGGAGCTGGAAGTCACCGCCGGCGGCTGGATGAAAGACGCCCTCAAGCAGTGGGGGGCCACGGGCATCGGCGCCGTACCCTTGCGCTTTGCGGGCGCTGTGCAGAACGACGACACCGGCGAATGGAGCAAGGTCGAGATCTTCATGCGTGGCCGCTGGGAAGAGCTGGACATGGGCTCCGCCAAGGCTGGCGACGACACCGAGTTCAAAGCCAAGGCCACGCTGAGCTACTACCGCCTGGTCTGGGACGACGAAGACCTGATTGAGATCGATGCCACCGGCCTGATTGAAAAAATCGGCGGCGTCGACCTGACTGAGAAGGTGCGCCAGATCCTGGGCATCTAAGAGCCCGCCCTTCCACCGCCCAGGGGCTGGCGCCCCTGGCCCTCCCATCCATTCACCTCAACCACCCTTCCCGCTATGCAAACACCCGACACCGAACACACCACCATCGACAAGCCCACCGGCGACATCGTCACCGTCACCCTGGATACCCCCATCGCCCGCGCTGGCGGCAAGCAGATCACCGAAGTCACCCTGCGCAAACCCCTGGCCGGCGCCCTGCGCGGCGTGGCAATGGGTGACCTGGTGGCCTGCAAGTACGACGCCGTTGCTCAGGTGCTGCCGCGTGTGTCCACCCCCACGCTGTTCAAGCAGGACATCGAGAGCATGGACCCGGCAGATCTGTTCAAGCTGGGCGGCGAGGTGGTGGGTTTTTTGTTGACCAAGGAACAAAAGGCCTTCATCCCTCAGTAGACGTCACCCAGGTGATGGCAGAGGTGGCCTATTTCTTCCACTGGCCCCTCTGCAGCATGGATGCCATGCCCCTGGAAGAACTGCTGGACTGGCGCGAACGTGCCGTAGGTATCCATAACCGCATCAACGCCCCGGAAAGCTGATCCCCCATGGCTGATAAAAACTTGCGCTTGCGCGTCATGCTGGAGTTGGCAGACAAGGCGCTGGGCCCGCTCAAGCGCATCAGCCAGGGCAGCAACGAAACCGTCAACACCCTCAAGGCCGCCCGCGACCAGCTCAAGCAGTTGCAGGCGGTTCAGGGGGATGTGGCATCGTTTCGCACCATGCACACCCAGCTGGGCGAAACCGAGGCCAAGCTCAAGTCGGCCCGCGACAGCGTGCGCCAACTGGCGGCCAGCCATGCCCAAGCAGGCCCGCCCACCAAACAAATGGCTGCGGCCATGACTGCCGCCCGCAATGAAGCGGCGCAGCTGGGTGCCAAGTTCAACGGCCAACAGCAAAGCCTGCAGCGCATGCGCGACAAGCTCAGCGCCGCCGGCATCAGCACCAGCAACCTGGCAACCCACGACAAGCAACTGCGCGCCAGCATTGCCGCCACCACCCAGGACATCACCCAGCAAACCCAAGCCCTCAAAGCCCAGGCCGACATGCAGCGGCGCGCGTCCAGCCTGAAAGCCGCCCAGAACACCAACGTCGGCAACCGGGCCCAGGCCCGCGGGGCCCTGCTGGACGGCGTGGCCCTGGCCGCCACCCTGGGCGCCCCCATCAAGATGGCCATGGACTGGGAACAGCGCATGGCCGAACTGAACAAGGTGGCCAACAAAACCCCGCATGAGCTGAATGCCATTGCGGCAGCCGCCCAGCAGCTGGCCGTGGAAACCGGCGTGGCCCGTGAAGAAATCATTGGCGCCTACATCGCCGCCAGCCAGGCTGGCTTTGCCGAAAGCGAGTGGGCGCAGTTTGCTGAGGTCTCCGCCAAGATGGGTGTGGCCTTTGACACCACGGGCGAGAAGGCGGGCGAGATGCTCAAGGCCTGGCGCAGCGGCATGGGGCTGAGCATGGACCAGGCCGCTGCCCTGGCCGGCACGGTCAACCACATCGCCAACAGCATGAACGCCACCGCCCTGGACATTGGCGGCGTGCTGCAGCGCCAGGGCGCCTACCTGTCCGCCATGGGGCTGACGCAAACCCAGTCCGCCGCCCTAGCCGCCACCATGCTGTCCGGTGGCGCCACCGAAGAAATTGCCGCCACGGCCAGCAAGAACTTCATGAAGGCCCTGACCGTGGGCTTTGCCGCCAGCAAAAGCCAGTTGGAAGTGTTTGACATGCTCAAGCTCAACCCCGAAAAGCTGGCCAAGCAAATGCAAAAGGCACCGGAGCAGGCCATCGTGGACGTGATGCAGCGCCTGCAAAAGCTGGCGCCCGACCAACTGGCCCCGGCCATGAAGATGCTGTTCGGTGATGAATCCATCGGCCCGGCCGCGCAGATCGTCAAGAGCGTGGACGGTTTGGTGGCCGCATTCGAGATGGCCGGCGACACCGCCAAGACCATGGGCAGCCTGCAGGCCGAGTTCGACAGCATGGGCAACACCACCCAGCAGCAGATGAAGAAAGCGGGCGAAGGTGTCAAGGTGGTCACCACCGCCCTGGGCGCCGGCCTGCTGCCCTCCATCAATGCCAGCCTGGCCGCGTTCGCGCCCATGGCGCTGGGCGTGGGCCAGTGGATGCAAGCCAACCAGGGGCTGGTCACCACCGTGGTGGCCATCATTGCCGCCATCATGGCATTCAAGATTGCCGCCATTGCCGGGGCCTATGCCTTCACTTTCTTGAAGGGGGCCTGGCTGGCCGGCCAGGCCGTGCTGCTGACCCTGCGCACCGCCTGGATGCTGCACACCGGCGCCCTGGTGGCGGGCACCGCCGCCAGCCGCACCGCCGTGGTGGTCAGCAAGGCGCTGACCGCGGCGCAGTGGCTGTTCAACACCGCCATCGGCGCCAACCCCATCGGCCTGCTGATCCTGGGCATCGTCGCGCTGACAACAGCCGGCTACATGCTCTGGCGCAACTGGGAGAACATCGCCGCGGGTGGCAAGCTGCTGTGGCAGGACCTGTCCACCTTCCTGTCCGGGGTTTGGACCGGCATCACCAACGCGGCACTCAGTGCCTGGAACGGCATCACCAGCACCGTGGGCGGCGCCATCCGCTCCTTTGTGGACAGCGTGCGCAGCGTCCTGGAAGGCGGCGTTGGCGCATGGATCACGGCCTTGCTCAACTTCTCGCCCTTTGGCGTGCTGTGGAACGCCATCACCGCAGCGCTGGGCGCCCTGGGCATCCAGGTGCCCGAGCAATTCCGCAACTTTGGCAGCTTCATCATGGATGGGCTGATCGGCGGCATCACCGGCAAGCTGGCCGCCCTCAAGGACGCCGTGGTGGGTGCCGCCACGTCAGCCGCCAGCTGGTTCAAAGAAAAGCTGGGCATCGCCAGCCCCTCCAAGGTCTTCACCCAGTTTGGTGGTTGGATCAGCGAGGGCGCGGCCGTGGGCATCGAGGCCGGCCAGGCCGGCGTGCGCGCCGCAGCGCTGGCCATGGCGGGG
>NZ_JAZHFR010000300.1:0-237 GCF_036541385.1 Comamonas sp. GCA5
CGCATCACTTCAACAGCGCAGAGGATTTGGAGAAGACACTGCACAGGTTTGTCTGGCTGTACAACCACCACTTGCCACAAAAGGCACTGGGGCATGAAGCCCCAGTCCAAGCACTCAAAAATGGAAGATGAAAGCACCTGATTTATTCGTCAAGAACGTGCGTAATCATCCGGGACCTGACATACAGCATTTGCAGCAAGGTGGTATCCAGCATGCCCTGCCCGGTTTGCGGCAACG
>NZ_JAZHFR010000301.1:0-237 GCF_036541385.1 Comamonas sp. GCA5
TTTATCCTTGGCACGCGCGACGCTTACGCGCGCGTGGGGTGGGGTGGGGTGGGGTGGGGAGGTTAGCGCTCCGCCACCTATGGCGGCTATCGGCCAAAAGCAGTCGTTCATTCTGCAAAAATCACCTGGTGAATGAACTCACAGGCATTGGCAGGCGGGGCTCCTCCCATCGGTAGGTCTTGCTCAAGACGTTGCGCTCAAGCGATTGGCTGCTCCAGCGGATATCCAGCAGATCCG
>NZ_JAZHFR010000302.1:0-237 GCF_036541385.1 Comamonas sp. GCA5
CTTGTCCACTCTATGGACATCAAAGAAGACAACGAAGCTCTACCGACGAGACTTCACGAGTGGGGGCGTTGTTGCATTACAGAGACTTCCCATAAAAGCAAGCGCTGATGGCTTTCTTTTTGATAGACCTGACTGCCGTAGTGCTCAAGAAGCGTAAAACGAGGAACAGACTGCACATCTACAGATGGGCTGCTGCCGGTTTCGATGACACCTTGTTAAGGTGGCAGATGAAACCGG
>NZ_JAZHFR010000303.1:0-236 GCF_036541385.1 Comamonas sp. GCA5
TAGATGCAGGCCAACGGCCAGGGTTGACCACGGATGAACGTGAGCGACTCAAGCAACTTGAGCGAGAGAACAAGGAGCTGCGCCGAGCCAATGACATCCTCAAGGCTGCGAGCGCTTTTTTGCACAGGCGGAGCTGGACCGTCGCATCAAGAGTTAATTGACTTTGTAGACCAGTATCGTGATGCCTATGGGGTCGAGCCAATTTGCAAGTTGCTGCAAATTGCCCCATCGGGCTA
>NZ_JAZHFR010000304.1:0-235 GCF_036541385.1 Comamonas sp. GCA5
CTTCAGAGAACTGAAGAAGCTCTCCATGGCCGAGTTGTCCCAGACCTCGCCAGCCCGACTCATGCTGCAAGTGATGCCCTGTTCGTCCAGCAGCCTCTGGAAGTGCTCGCTTGTGTATTGGGTGGATTCAACCGGTCGTCGCAACACCTTTAATCAGGAGGTGTTTATGGGACGTCCCGCAGGATGGATGAAGCAATTTACTGGCAGAGACGCCATGCGATCTCCTGGTGCTCCG
>NZ_JAZHFR010000305.1:0-234 GCF_036541385.1 Comamonas sp. GCA5
CCATACAGAGAAGATTGCCAAGTACATCGGGAAGTACATCACCAAGGATCTGATTTCTGACTTCAATAAGAAACGTTATTGGCAGTCCAGTGGTATCAGTGTGGCTGAGACTCAGGTTTTTTGGCTCTCTGCGCTGTCGATGCCTGATGCCTTGAGGGAAGGGCTGGGCATGTTCGGTTTGTGGGATTCTGGGGCTGATGTTCCGTTGCAAACTCCGTGGCTTTGTCGTGAGGG
>NZ_JAZHFR010000306.1:0-233 GCF_036541385.1 Comamonas sp. GCA5
GACCCGGGAACGTATTCACCGTGACATTCTGATCCACGATTACTAGCGATTCCGACTTCACGCAGTCGAGTTGCAGACTGCGATCCGGACTACGACTGGCTTTATGGGATTCAGCTCCCCCTCGCGGGTTGGCAACCCTTTGTACCAGCCATTGTATGACGTGTGTAGCCCCACCTATAAGGGCCATGAGGACTTGACGTCATCCCCACCTTCCTCCGGTTTGTCACCGGCAG
>NZ_JAZHFR010000307.1:0-225 GCF_036541385.1 Comamonas sp. GCA5
GATTGCCAAGTACATCGGGAAGTACATCACCAAGGATCTGATTTCTGACTTCAATAAGAAACGTTATTGGCAGTCCAGTGGTATCAGTGTGGCTGAGACTCAGGTTTTTGGCTCTCTGCGCTGTCGATGCCTGATGCCTTGAGGGAAGGGCTGGGCATGTTCGGTTTGTGGGATTCTGGGGCTGATGTTCCGTTGCAAACTCCGTGGCTTTGTCGTGAGGGTAGG
>NZ_JAZHFR010000308.1:0-211 GCF_036541385.1 Comamonas sp. GCA5
AGCCAATCGCTTGAGCGCAACGTCTTGAGCAAGACCTACCGATGGGAGGAGCCCCGCCTGCCAATGCCTGTGAGTTCATTCACCAGGTGATTTTTGCAGAATGAACGACTGCTTTTGGCCGTTTGCTGCCCTTGAACGCATGGCTACTCAAGCGAAGTCTGGGGGGCTCAAAGGGTGGTTGAAAAATTAGAGACCTTACTCCACCTGACGG
>NZ_JAZHFR010000309.1:0-200 GCF_036541385.1 Comamonas sp. GCA5
CGCCAGCGCATTGTCGGGAGCGAATGGTTCCTGTTCCTCGCCACTCAGAACTCTATGGCGTCGCGCTGGTGCCCCTGGGTGTTGATTTCCATCCAGAAGTGACCCACTAGCCCCCGGTTTTCCATCTCAATCTGACCCACGCATTAACCCTAGCCTGCTGCTTTTATGTGCAGCAGGAGACCAGGAGTGATTGACGTGGC